>NZ_JBHVDD010000008.1:0-154713 GCF_042802995.1 Streptomyces sp. NPDC057438 | reverse complement strand
GTCGCTGTCCGTAACGGACAGCGACCGCCGCAACGGACAGCGGCAAGCAGAGTACGACCGGAACACGACCGGCCCCCGCGCATCACGCGGGGGCTTCTTCGTGCACGCCAGGTCAGCGTGCGGTCAGTCCGATGGGGTCGCCCTGTGCGGCTCCCAGCCACTTCAGCACCGCGTCCGTGTTGCCGCGGGCGTCCAGCTTGGCGTAGATGTTGCTGAGGTTGTTGCGGACGGTCTTCTCGCTCAGCCGCAGACGCAACCCGATCTCCTGGGCGCCGAGGCCGGTGGAGAGGAGTTCCATGATCTGGCGTTCGCGGGGCGAGAGCAGCGAGCGCAGTCGCTCCATCGCCTCCCCGGGGTCCGGCAGACGCCTGGCCGCGTCCCGGACGGCGGCGCAGGCGACGGGCGAGAAGTAGGTGTGGCCGACCGTGGCGGCCATGACCGCCGAGGAGAGCATGCAGGTGCAGTAGTCGCCCTCGACCAGATAGCCGGCCCCGCCGCGGAACACCTCCACCACCACCTCGGCGTCCCGGCGGGGGCTGACGACGATCACCGGAGCGCTCATGGAGCCCATGGCCTGCAGCAGCTCCGCGAAGGAGACCGACGGGTCCTCGCAGCGCAGGACCACGACATCCGCCTCGGTCTCCCGGATCGTGCGATAGGGCGGCGGGATGTGCAGCGCGCTGCTCACGTACCGGTCGTCGGGGGCCGGCCAGTCGTCGTGCGGCCACTCCCTTTCGGCACAGGCGAGCGCGACGGACAGGCCCTGGGACGACGTTTCCGGCAGGTGGGGTGGGTGTGGCGGGAAACGGGAGGGGCGTGCGGGAACAGCTGAGACGGGAGTGCCTACGTACTGGGGCGTGCCGACGTGCCGGGGGGATCGCACTTCGCGTGTCCTTCCGCCGAAGCCATGACTCCCCTACATACGTGACTCCGGCGCAAGTTGTTCGAAGTTTCAATCACGAAGCGCCAAGCTGTCTGACAGGTTCGGCCGCCTCCGCCCACCACCGGGAGCGAAACGCCTCGGCCGTGAACTCCCCCGCCAGGCACGAGAGTTCATTCAGGTCGGTCGAACGACGTGCGTGGTGGACCGTTCCCACGGTGGCGGCGGTGGCGGGAGAAAGACGCATGGACCTGCACGGCTGTGGGCGTCGGGACGAGTGCGGAGCCTCTGCGGCGGGTGGGCGGTAGGGTCCGGGTGTGCGTTGATCTGCCGGGCGGTGGCCGAGTGTTGCCGCAGAAGGTGCGGGTGACCCCGATGAGTCCCGGGGCCGCCCGGTCTGCATGCCTGTCGTCCACCCCACCGGAGATCACTCCATGACCACTCAGCAGCCCATGCCTTCCTACGACGCGTTCGTCGAGCTCGCCGCCTCCGACCCGGCTGTCGTCGGCCTGGTCCTCAAGGGTTCCCGGGCCCACGAGGGCATGACCACCGCGCACTCGGACCATGACCTGTACGTCGTCCTCGCCGAGGGTGCGACGACGACTCTCACCCGGTTCGCGGGGCACCGCACCCCGGAACTCGACCTAGTCGTCCTCTCCCTCGACGAGTTCCGCGCCGCCGGGATGCCCGGATTCGAGCGGTACGCCCTCGCCCGCGCCCGGGTCGTGCTCGACAGGCTGGGCGGAGGCATCGCCCGGATCCTGGCCGCCAAGGCCCGGCTCGACGCCGAGGAGGGCTTCCGGGAAGCGGGAGGATGGCTCGACGCCTACGCCAACTCCCTCTACCGCTCGGTCAAGAACGACCGCGACGGGCATGCGCTCGCGGCCCGGCTCGACGCCGCCGACAGCGTCCGCTTCCTGCTGGAGGCCCTCTTCACCCTGGACCGCCGTCCCCGCCCCTACAACAAGTACCTGGAGTGGGAGCTGACCCGGTTCCCGCTGCCCGGCTGGGACACCGGCCTGCTCCTCGACGCCGTGGACCGCGTCTCGGGTACGGGCGACGTGTCCGCACAGCGTCGTCTCTTCGCCCAGGTCGAAGCCGTGGCCCGGCGAGCCGGGCACGGCGCCGTGCTGGACGCGTGGGGTGAGGACCTGCGCCTGATGCGACCGCAGTAGCGGCGGGCACCGCGAACCTTCGGCCGCCTGCCGGCCGTACGGCGGTGCGGTTCGTCCGCGAGTCAGCCGGTGTCGGCCGAACCCGTGGCCCGCCTGTCCACCACGTACACCCCCATGCCCGTCACCGTCTCCACCAGTCCCTCGTCCTTGAGCACCTTCACGGCCTTGCGCAAGGCCGTCGGTGCCGAGCGGGTGGTGGCGTGCTGAGGCCGCCGGAGGCGGACGCGGAGCTGTCCACCGAACGCGCGCTCGCCGGGCGGCCCGGCTGCGCGCCCGGCAGGGACAGGCACCGGTGAAGGCTGGGCGGTACCCCGAGAACGGGGCCTCCCGGCTGACCGTCCGGACCTACCGGATCAGCCCTGACGCCGAGTCCGACGGCCACGCGCAGCAGCGCACGGTCACCAGCGAGCACGACACCGAGCGCCTGCCGAAGTCGCAGGAGTGGCCGCCATGCCGCTGCCCCCGTTGCCGGACCGGGCAGGAAACAGAACCTCGGTAGCAAGCACCGCGTCATCGGCCGCCTGCCCTGTCGCAACCTCCACGCGGGGCGGGTGGCTCCTACAACAACGGCCCCACCTCGGCCCCGAACCGCGCCATCTGGTCCGTGAGTTCGGGTCGGCTACGGCTACGGAACCGCACCTGGATCTGGTCCACCCCCATCTCCCCGTACGCCCGCAGCGACTCCGCGAGGGCCTCCGGGTGGCCGGTGAGGGTGCGACGGCCGACATCCCAGTCCGGCTCGCCCACGTACAGCGGCTCGGTGATCGCGCCGACGGTGAGCGGGGTGGTGACGCCGGCCTCCTCCCGCAGGCGCCGCAGGCGGGTGATCTGGGCCGGGAGGCGGTCGCGGGGGTCGCCCTGGGGGAGCCAGCCGTCGCCCCGTACGGCGGCCCGGCGGACGGCGGCCGGGGACGAGCCGCCCACCCACACCGGGACGCGGGCCTGGGCGGGGCGCGGGCGCTGGCCCAGGTCCTCGAAGTCGTAGAGCTTGCCGTGGTGGGAGGGGAACTCGTCCGGGCCGAGGGCCGCGCGCAGGGCGTCCACGCACTCGTCCAGCACGGCGCCCCTGCGCTCGAAGTCGACGCCGAGCGCCTCGAACTCCTCCCGTACGTGACCGGCTCCCACGCCGAGGATCAGCCGGCCCCCGGAGAGGTGGTCGAGGGTGGCGTACTGCTTGGCGGTGAGGAGCGGATGACGCAGGCCGACGACGGCGACATGGCTGAGCAGCCGGACCCGTTGGGTGACGGCGGCCAGGTAGGCGAGCGTGGCGACCGGGTCGTACCAGACCGTCCCCATCGCCGGCGCGAGGCGGCGCGGGATGGCCACGTGGTCGCAGACGGCGAGGTACGCGAACCCCGCCCGGTCGGCGGCCCGTGCGATCCCGGCCAGCTCCTCCGGACCGGCGTCCGCCTCCCAGGGCTCTGCGTAGAGGGTGCTCTGCGACTGGACCGGCAGCTGCATCCCGTAACGGAGCCCGCCGCCGGACCCGCCCGACCGACGCTCCTCCGGCCCGCTCGGCTCCCGCCCCCCGGACCCGCTCGGCCCCTGCCCCCCGCCCCCGCTCACCTCGCGCTCCCGGGCCCCGCCCACAGCCCCTCCTTCGTCAGGCCCAGCAGGTCGATCGCGTTCCGGCGCACGATGCGGTCCACGACGTCGGGGTCCAGGTGGCCCATCTGCGCCTCGCCGACCTGCCGCGACTCGGGCCAGGTGGAGTCGGAGTGGGGGTAGTCGGTCTCGTACAGCACGTTGCCGACGCCTATCGCGTCGATGTTCCTCAGCCCGAACGCGTCGTCGAAGAAGCAGCCGTAGACGTGGTCGGCGAAGAGTTCCGACGGCGGACGGTGGACCTTGTCGGCCACCCCGCCCCAGCCCCGGTTCTCCTCCCACACCACGTCCGCGCGCTCCAGGATGTAGGGGATCCAGCCGATCTGACCCTCGGCGTACATGACCTTGAGGTGGGGGAAGCGTTCGAACTTGCCGCTCATCAGCCAGTCGACCATCGAGAAGCAGCAGTTGGCGAAGGTGATCGTGGAGCCGACGGCGGGCGGCGCGTCGGCGGAGGTCGACGGCATCCGGCTCGACGAGCCGATGTGCATCGCCACGACCGTGCCGGTCTCGTCACAGGCGGCGAGGAAGGGGTCCCAGTCGTCGGTGTGGACGGAGGGCAGACCGAGGTGCGGGGGGATCTCCGAGAAGGCCACGGCCCGCACGCCGCGCGCCGCGTTCCTGCGTACCTCCGCCGCCGCCAGCTCCGCGTCCCAGAGCGGGATGAGGGTCAGCGGGATCAGCCGGCCCCGGGCGTCGGGGCCGCACCACTCCTCCACCATCCAGTCGTTGTAGGCCCGCACGCCCAGCAGTCCCAGCTCGCGGTCGGCCGCCTCGGTGAAGGTCTGGCCGCAGAAGCGCGGGAAGGTCGGGAAACAGAGGGCCGACTGGACGTGGTTGACATCCATGTCCGCGAGGCGCTGCGGGACGTCGTACGAGCCCGGGCGCATCTGCTCGTAGGTGATGATCTCCAGTTTGATCTCGTCCCTGGAGTAGCCGACGGCGGTGTCGAGGCGGGTCAGCGGGCGGTGCAGGTCCTCGTAGACCCACCAGTCGCCGATCGGGCCGTCGTCGCCGGGGGCACCCATCACGGGCTTGAAGCGGCCCCCGAGGAACGTCATCTCCTTCAGCGGCGCGCGGACGATACGGGGGGCCGTGTCCAGGTACTTCTTGGGGAGCCTGTCCTGCCAGACGTTCGGGGGCTCCACCGTGTGGTCGTCGACGGAGATGATCTTCGGGAAGGGAATGGGGGCGGTGGTGGGATCCGTGGCGCTCGTCTCCAAGGTGTCCATGTCCGCCACGGTAGCGCCGATCTGACGGTCCGTCAGTAATCCGTTCGCCTGTGTGGACCTGGTGACATGCCCGTGGCTTCCTGTGATCGAGCCCTCCCACGGCTGACGGATACGCCACGAGCAAGGCAAACTGGCTTGTGCACCAAGGAGGCTTGGGTGACGTCGATGGGTGGTGAACCGGGAGTGCCGCAGAGCGGTGTGCCGCGCGTGCCGGAGCAGAGGGCTGCCGTGGACCCCCGGATTCCGGAACCGGCCCCCCAGCCACCGGCTCTCCGGCCACCGGCCCCTGAGCCACCGGCCGAGCTGCGCTTCGCCGTGCTCGGGCCCGTCCGGGCCTGGCTCGGCACCGAACCCCTCGCCACCGGTTCGCCTCAGCAACGGGCCCTGCTGGCGGCGCTGTTGCTGCGCGAGGGCCGTACGGCCACCGCGCACGAACTGATCGACGCGCTGTGGGGCGACGACCCGCCGTCACAGGCGCTGGCGGCGGTACGGACGTACGCCTCGCGGCTGCGCAAGGTGCTGCCGGGTGTGCTGGTCAGCGAGTCCGGCGGTTACGCGGTCCGTGCGCTCTCGGGCGGCGCGCTGGACCTGGCCGTGGCCCAGGAGCTGGCCGCCGACGCCGAGAAGGCCAGGAGTTCAGGCGATCTGCTCCAGGCCCGCGAGCTGCTGAACAGGGCGCTGGGGCTGTGGGACGGGGAAGTCCTGGCGGGCGTGCCGGGACCGTACGCCGAGACCCAGCGCGCCCGGCTGGAGGAGTGGCGCCTCCAACTCGTCGAGACCCGGCTCGACATGGACCTGGAGCAGGGCTGCCACGCGGAGGCCGTCTCCGAGCTCACCGCCCTGACCGCCGCCCACCCGTTGCGGGAGCGACTGCGCGAACTGCTGATGCTGGCGCTGTACCGCAGCGGACGGCAGGCCGAAGCCCTCGCCGTCTACGCCGACACACGCCGCCTCCTCGCCGACGAGCTGGGCGTGGACCCCCGCCCGGGCCTGCGGGAGCTGCAGCAGCGCATCCTCCAGGCGGACCCGGGTCTCGCGGAGCCCTCCGCGCCCCTCGCTGCCGAGACCTCGGCGGCCCCCGTACGGCCGGCTCAACTGCCCGCCACCGTCCCGGACTTCACCGGCCGCGCCGCCTTCGTGAACGACCTGAGCGAGGTGCTGGCGGAGGCGTCCGGCGCCGAGGGCCAGGTGATGTCGGTGTCCGCACTGGCGGGTATCGGCGGCGTCGGCAAGACCACGCTCGCGGTGCACGTGGCCCATCTGGCCCGGCCCGCCTTCCCCGACGGGCAGCTGTACGTCGACCTCCAGGGCGCCGGCTCCCGCCCCGCCGAGCCGGAGACGGTCCTCGGCTCGTTCCTGCGCGCGCTCGGCACGGCCGACTCCGCGATCCCGGACTCCCTGGAGGAGCGGGCCGCGCTGTACCGGTCGGTCCTGGACGGCCGCCGGGTCCTGGTCCTGCTCGACAACGCGCGCGACGCGGCCCAGGTACGGCCGCTGCTGCCCGGCACGGCGGGCTGCGCGGCGCTGGTCACCGCCCGGGTGCGCATGGTGGACCTGGCCGGCGCCCACCTCGTCGACCTCGACGTGATGTCGCCCGACGAGGCCCTGCAGCTGTTCACGAAGATCGTCGGCGAGGAGCGCGTCGCGGCGGAACGCAAGGCCGCGCTCGACGTCGTCGCCGCCTGCGGCTTCCTGCCGCTGGCCATCCGCATCGCCGCGTCCCGCCTGGCGGCGCGCAGAACGTGGACGGTGTCCGTCCTCGCCGCCAAACTCGCCGACGAGCGGCGCCGACTGGACGAGCTGCAGGCCGGTGACCTGGCGGTGAAGGCCACCTTCGAGCTGGGCTACGGCCAGCTGGAGCCCGCCCAGGCCCGCGCCTTCCGCCTCCTCGGCCTCGCGGACGGCCCGGACATCTCGCTGGCCGCGGCCGCCGCCGTACTGGATCTGCCGCCGGAGGACGCCGAGGACGTCCTGGAGATCCTCGTCGACACGTCCCTCCTGGAGTCCGCCGCCCCCGGCCGCTACCGCTTCCACGACCTCGTCCGGCTCTACGCGCGTGCATGCGCCGAACGCGACGAACAGCCGCCGAGCGAGCGGACCGCGGCGATGTCACGGCTGCTGGACTTCTATCTGGCGACGGCGACACGGGTGTACGCGATCGAGCGGCCCGGGGACCGGACGGTCGCGCACCTGGAGCGGAGCCGGTACGCCGGACGGGAGTTCGTCTCCGCCTCGGACGCGCTGGACTGGCTGCACGCGGAGGCCGAACCGCTCCTCGCGTGCGTCCAGCAGTCGCTGGGGGCGTCCACCTTGCGACGGGCCGTCGACCTCCTGCTGGCCACCATCGATCTGGCCGAGTCCGGCGCCGGTTCGCGCCGCTACGAGACGACCGCGCTCGCCGCCCGTGACGCGGCGGCGGCGCTCGGGGACGCGCACGCGGAGACCCGGGCCCGCATCACACTGGCCCAGGTGCTCAGCCAGGCGGGTCGCTTCGACGAGGCCGAGCGGGAGGCCGAGCGCGCCGATCTCGTGAACGAGGCGGCCGGCGACCCCTGGACGAGCGGCACCGCCCCCAACCAGCTGGGAATCATCGCCAACTGCACGGCTCGATTCGCGGACGCCGAGGTCTTCCTGCTCAGGGCCATCGAGGCGTTCCAGGCGGACGGCAACAAGCCCGGCGAGGCGAGCGCGGTGTGCAACCTGTCCCGTTCCCTCGCCTCGATGGGACGTACCGCCAGGTCGGTCGAGCTCGCGCAGCGAGGCGTGGAGATCTACGACGAGCTGGGTCTGTCCGTCCGCCTCGCGAACGCCCGCTATGCCTCGGGAACCGTGCTCACGCAGGCGGGCCGTCTCCCGGAGGCCCTGGAGCAACTCGACGCGGCACTGCGGATCTTCACCGAGAGCCGTCAGCGTCTCTGGGAGGGGACGACCCATTTCCGGGTGGCGCAGGTCCACCTGGCGGCCCGTCGTCCTGCCCAGGCCGCCCGCCACGCCGAACAGGCGCTGGCGATCGGCTGCATCGGCGGCGACTGGATGCGGGCCAATGCCCTGACCCTGCTGGGCAGGGCCCTGGTGGCCCTCGGCCAGTCGGACCGGGCCCGTGTCTGCTGGCGTGAGGCGCTGACGATGTACGAGCGGAACAACTCCTCGGAGGCCGACGAGGTGCGCGGCCTGCTGCATCCGCTCGCGGCGGCGTGACAGCCCTGGGGCAGGACGTTCATCGAACGTTTATGGGCGGCTGACATGCTCGATCCATCGATCCGTCGCGTCGGGGGGCAGGCGGATCCGTAGGGCCTCACCGTCAGTCGAGGCCACCTGAAACGCCCGTTCGGCGGCCCCCGGGGGAGTCGCCGAACGGGCGCTTCCGCCCAGCAGCACCGTTCACTCACGGGGAGTTCCAGCTATGAGCGAGAAGAAGAAGCAGGACCCGGAGATCACCACGATGGACCAGCACACGCCCGCACCGCCGAAGAAGGACGGAGCGGTCACCCCGCAGGACCAGCACACTCCGGCCCCGCCGAGCGAGGGCCCGGAGATCACCACGATGGACCAGCACACGCCGGCCCCGCCCGCCCTGGACCTGGGCGGCAAGTGACCTTCTCCTGACGGGGGATCGGCCGCGGTGGCGCGGAGGGGGAGCCACCGCGGCCGAGGTGTGTCCGCCCCCGCCGCGCGGCGCGCGGCGGGGGCGGTGCTCAGGGAGGGACGAGGATGATCACAGCGCCTGCCGGGCCGGGCACGCCCGTCGTGCCCCGGCCCGAGAGGACCCCGCCCGCGCTGCGCGCGGCCCTGGCGCGGGTGGCGCCGCACCGCCTGGGCGAGATGGAACGGCAGAAGGACGAGGCCATCACCCTGGCCGCCCGCACGGGCAGCCTCCGGCCGATCACCCGCTTCCTCGAAACGTGGGCCGTCACCGTGGAGATCGCCAGGAACCCCGCCACGGCCGCCCGCCTGCACACCGCCGAACACACGGCCCGCACCGTCGACCACGACGACCCGGCCTGGCGCGAGGCGATGCACGAGATCCGCGACCTGCACGCGACGGCCCTGAAGTCGCTCGACCAGGAACCACCCGGCCAGGAGCCGACCGAACGGACTGCGGCCGACCGGTAGCAGGCCGGCCGCGTACGAGCGAGAGTGAGGGGACCGTCCCGTACGGGCGGCGGTCAAGCGGTCGTCCGCGAACGGGACGCGGGCGGGCGTCCGGGAACGAGGCGCGGGCGGGCGGGCGCGCACGGCGCACCCTCACCGCCCCCGCAACTCCCCCTTCACCACCTTCCCGCTCGCGTTCCGCGGCAGCTCGCGCAGGAACTCCACCGCTCTGGGCACCTTGTAGTTGGCCATCTCCCGTCGGGACCAGGCGATGAGGTCGTCGGCGGTGACGTGGGAGCCGGGGCGGCGCACGACGTAGGCCCGGCCGACCTCGCCGAGGCGGGTGTCGGGGACGCCGACGACCGCCACGTCGGCCACGTCCGGGTGGAGGCCGAGGAGCTGCTCGATCTCCGCCGGGTACGCGTTGAAGCCGCCGACGATGAACATGTCCTTGATGCGGTCGGTGATCCGGAGGTTGCCGGCCTCGTCGAGGACGCCGACGTCACCGGTGCGGAGCCAGCCGTCGGGCGTGACCGCGCGGGCGGTCTCCGCGGGGTCCTCGAAGTAGCCCCGCATGACGTTGAAGCCGCGGACGAGCACCTCCCCCGGCGAGCCCGCCGGCAGGGCGGCCCCCAGCGGGTCGACGACCCGCACCTCCGTCCCCGGTATCGCCCGCCCGGACGTCGACGCGATCACCGACGGCTCGTCGCCGCGCCGGCACATCGTGACGATGCCGGACGCCTCGGACAGGCCGTACGCCGTCAGCACGGTGTCCACGCGCAGCTCCGCCCGCAGCCGTTCGACCAGGCGCAGCGGCACCACCGCCGCGCCGGTCACCACCAGGCGCAGGGCGCTGAGGTCGTAGTCGTCGCGGGCGGGGTGGTCCAGGAGGGACTGGTGGAGGGTGGGCGGGCCGGGGAGGACGGAGACGCGTTCCGCCGCCACGTTCGCCATCGCCGTCTCCACGTTGAACACCGACTGCGGGATCATCGTCGCGCCCCGCATGAGGCAGGCGATCACGCCCGCCTTGTAGCCGAAGGTGTGGAAGAAGGGGTTCACGATGAGGTAGCGGTCGCCGCGGCGGAGCCCGGCCAGTTCGCTCCACACCTCGTACGCCCGCAGGGTCTGCGCGTGGGTGATCACCACGCCCTTCGAGCGGCCCGTGGTGCCGGAGGTGAAGACGATGTCGGACGGGGAGTCCCCGGTCAGTGCCTCCGCCCGCTCTCGGAGCACCCCCTCCCCCACCCCGTCACCGCTCGCGAGGAAGTCCTTCCAGGTGCGGAAGTCGGCGGGCGCGTCGTCCGCCAGCACCACCACCTGTTCCAGGTGCGGGAGTCCGGGCAGCGGGCCCGGCCGCTCACACACGCTCCCGGCGCCCGGGGCCCGCAGCCGCCCGCCGTCCGCGCCGGCGGCCCGCCGCAGCGAGGCCACGTACGACGTCCCGAGGAACGTCCCGGTGACGAACAGCAGCTTGGCCCGGCTGCGCGCCAGCACGTCCGCCGCCTCGCCGCCCTTGAAGCGGGTGTTCAGCGGGACGAGCACCGCGCCCGCCGAGACCGCGCCGAGCGCGGAGACGATCCAGTCGAGGGAGTTCGGCGCCCAGAGGGCGACCCGGTCACCGGCCCGGACCCCGTTCGCGACGCACGCGGCCGCCGCGCGCTCCACCCGCGCGCCCAGTTCCGCGTACGACACCCGTGTACGCCCGTCGACGACGGCCTCGTCCCCGCCGAACCGCCGGGCCGCCGAGCGGACCAGCCCGGGGACGGTCCCCCACGCCCCCCGTCCCCGGTCCGTGCGCCCCTCCACCTCACCGATCACAGCAGGCCTCCGTAGCGAGAAACCAGTGTCCACGTGCTGCCCGAGCATGAGCTGACTACCCGTCAGATTAGCGGTACCCTGACGGACTGTCAGCAGCCGACAGCCCCTGTGCGGAGGTGCGCTCCGCAGCCCTGTGCGGAGGTGTGCCCCTATGGCTCCCATGGCCGTGCTCAAGGACGCGACGGCGATCGTCGGCATCGGCCAGACAGCTTTCGCCAAGCAACTGCCGGAAACGGAACGGGCGTTGGCGTGCCGGGCGATACTCGCCGCGCTCGACGACGCGGGGATAGCCCCGGACGAGGTCGACGCGCTCGCCTCGTACACGATGGAGGAGACGGACGAGGTCGAGGTCGCCAAGGCGCTCGGCTTCGGCGACCTCACCTTCTTCAGCAAGGTCGGCTACGGCGGCGGCGGTTCGTGCGCCACGGTCGCGCATCTGGCCGCCGCGATCACGACCGGCCAGGCCACGGTCGGCGTCGCCTGGCGGTCCCGGAAACGCGGCTCGGGCCCCCGCCCGTGGAAGAACACCACGGTTCAGCTCCCCACCCCCGCGCAGTGGACCCGCCCCTACGGTCTGCTCCGCCCCGCCGACGAGATAGCCATGCTCGCCCGCCGCCACATGCACGAGTACGGCACGACCCGCGACCACCTCTTCAACGTCGCCCTGGCCTGCCGCAACCGGGCGAACCAGAACCCCGCCGCGATCATGTACGAGCGCCCCCTGACCCGCGAGATGTACATGAACTCCCGCTGGATCAGCGAACCCCTCTGCCTCTTCGACAACTGCCTGGAGACGGACGGGGCGTTGGCCTGCGTGGTGGTGAGCTCCGAGCGCGCCCGTGACTGCCGCCGCACCCCCGTCTACGTCCACTCCGCCGCCCAGGGCCTGCCCGCCCAGCACCACGGCATGGTCAACTACTGGAACGACGACCCGCTGACGGGCCCCGCCTGGACCGCCGCCCGGCACCTGTGGAAACACGCGGACATCACCCCGGACGACATCGACGTGGCCCAGATCTACGACGCGTTCACCGCGCTGATCCCCCTCTCGCTGGAGGGCTACGGCTTCTGCGGCCGGGGGGAGGGCGGCGCGTTCACCGAGGGCGGCGCCCTGGAGAGCGGCGGTCGGCTGCCCCTCAACACCTCCGGGGGCGGCCTCAGCGAGGCGTACGTCCACGGGTTCAACCTGATCACCGAGGGCGTACGGCAGCTGCGCGGCACGAGCACCGCCCAGGTGCCGGGAGCGGCGACCTGTCTGGTGACGGCGGGCGAGGGCGTCCCGACCTCGGCCCTGCTGCTGAGGAACTGAGAAGCCGAGCGATCAAGGGAGTTGAGGGAGTTGAGGACATGCTGACCCCCGTCACGGACGAAGACGGCGCCCCCTTCTGGGAGTACGCCGCCCGCGGCGAACTGCGCATCCAGGCCTGCGCCGACTGCGGCGAACTCCGCTTCCCGCCCCGCCCCTGCTGCCCCCACTGCCGCTCGTTCGCGACGGAATGGCGCCGGGTCGGCGGCCGGGGCCGCATCTGGTCGTACGTCCTGCCCCACCCGCCCCTCCTCCCCGACTACGCCGAGCAGGCCCCGTACAACGTCGTCCTCGTCGAACTCGCCGACGCCCCCCGCATCCGCCTCGTCGGCAACCTGGTGAGCGCACCGGGCGCCCGGCTCGACTCCGTCCCCGTCGAACGCCTGCGGATCGGCGCCCGGGTCCAGGTGGTCTTCACCGCCGACGGCCTCCCCCAATGGGTACTGGAGCGGCCGTGACCCTGCGCACGACGACGGACAAGGACACGGGCGTCGCCCTCCTCACCCTGGACCGCCCGGAGAGGCACAACGCCCTGGACCTGGCGACGGTAGAGCAACTGGCCATGACCTGGCGGGAGTTGCGCTACGACGACACCGTACGGGCGGTCGTCGTGACCGGCGCCGGCGACCGCGCCTTCTGCACGGGCCTCGACCGGGAGGCGGCGGCGTCCGTCCCCCAGCCGCACTCCCCCTACACGATCGAGGACCCCCTCCTGCGGGTCGGCCCGAAGTCCAACGACCTCTGGAAACCGGTGATCGCGGCGGTGAACGGCATGGCCTGCGGCGGCGCCTTCTACCTCCTCGGCGAATCGGAGTTCCTCGTCGCGGACCCCTCGGCCACCTTCTTCGACCCCCACACCACGTACGGCATGGTCAGCGCCTTCGAGTCGATCCTCATGTCCCAGCGCATGCCGTACGGGGAGGCCACGCGGATGGCGCTGACGGGCACCGCCGAGCGGATGTCGGCCCGCCGGGCGTACGAGGTGGGCCTGGTCTCGGAGGTGACGGAACCCGGCGGATCCGTCACCGCCGCGCTCCGCTGCGCCGAGGTGATCGCCGGGTACCCCCCGGAGGCCGTCCAGGGCACGGTCCGCGCCTGCTGGGCCGCCCGGGAGACGGCACGGGCGCACGCCCTCGCGTACGCCCCGCACCTCGTCTCCCTGGGCAACCTGCCGACGGAACGGCAGTCGGAACTGTTCACGGGCCGCCGGACCGGCGGGTACCGGGTGCGGTGAACCCCACACAGGTGGTGGTGGACGTCAGCGCAGTCCGCGGGAGACCACCAGGCCGCAGGACTCCGTGGCGCTCTCGCACCCGGCGCTGCCGGCGGCCAGTACGGCGCGCGTGCCGGGGACACCCTCGATGTCGAAGACCGTGCTGCCCCAGCTCGTCGAGGTGAGTTCCGCCGGGAGTTCCTCGTCGGTCCAGGCGGTGCCGTCCCAGCGGGAGAGCACGGTGTGAGGGCTGCCCCCGGGCAGCCAGCCCGCGACCCACACGTTCCCCGAGGCGTCCACGCCGGCGGCGTTCACCTCGTCGACCGTGGGGGCGGGCAACTGCCGCCAGCCACGGCCGTCCCAGCGCGCGGAGAGCAGCCCGCTCGGCACCTGGGGATCGTTGGTCTTGCCGAGCACGTGCACCGTTCCGCGCCGCGTCGACACGACGTGGTTGGCCACCCAGCCGGGGTCGTACGCGTACGGGGCGGGGATTGCCCGCACGGTCCAGCGGCGGCCGTCGTAGTGGAGGAGCAGGGGCTTGGCGACACCGTCCTTCTCGCTGTGCGCGCTGACCCACACGTCGTCGGGTCCCGTTCCGGCGATGGACGAGGGTTCCACCGGGCCGCCGTCCGGCGCCTGGGGCAGTGCCCTACGGCTCCACGTACGGCCGTTCCAGTGCTCCAGGTGCCCGGAGTACGCCTGGGCGGGGTCCGTCGCCGTCGGGTTCCAGTCCAGGGTGGTCAGCCACACGGAGTTCGCGCCCAGCGACTTCATGTTCAGGACGAAGCGGATCGAACCCTCGGCGGGCGCCGGCCGTGACACCGCCCTCCAGCGGGTGCCGTCCCAGTGCTGGAGCACGATCGGGCTGGTGGTCGCCGGGGGCGCGGCGCCCTCGCGCAGCCGGTGCGCCAGGGTGTCGGGCAGCCGGTCCAGGAGGGAGTCCGGCAGCCGTTCGGCCTCGCGAGCGCCCTTTGCTGCGGCGATATCGACGTCCGTGTAGGTTCCGGCGGCCCAGACGTCACCCGGGCCCGAGGCGGCCACCGCGTCCAGCTGCGCGGGTCTGCCGCCGGTCCCGGCGAGCGGGACGTCGCTCCATGTGCGACCGTCCCAGTGCCTGGCCGCCGGAGCCCAGGTCCAGGAGTCGTCCAGGGTGCGGCCGACCGCCCACGCGTCGTTCCGGGCCGTCGCGGCGACGTCGTAGAAGTCGGTCGAGTCCGGCCCGGTCAGCCGCAGCGCCAGCTTCCAGGGCGACTCCGCGAGGGAGACCCGCTGCTGGGCCGGTGTCTGAGCGGGTGCCTGGGCCGGTGCTTGCGGCTGCGGACGCGGTTGCGCCTGCGCGGCGTACGGGGTGAGCGCGAGGGCGCAGGCCGCGAGTGCGGTGGCCACGCGGGCGGCGGGTGGGACCAGACGCCGTAAGGGAGTTGTCATCGTGTGCTGTGCTCCTGCTGTCGCTGGGGTCGGTGGTGCTGCCACTGGCATGTCGGGGCGTGCTTCGCCGGACGGCTGCACCGCTCAGTGCCGGGCGTTCGCCGGCACCTCGATCTGGCGCTCGCCCCAGCCCATCCGGGTCGTCGCCGTGTAGTTCACCGTCGTGCCCGCGTCGAGGCCCGCCTCGCGGGCCCTGGCCGACGGTTCGACCAGCACGAGCAGCTCGGCGAGCAGCTCGCCGGTGGACGGATCCACGACGACCCGCTGCTCCACGCCGCCCAGCGCTGTCGCGTGCGTGCCCGGGAAGGCGATCCCGACGCCCTCGCGCCCCAGCGGATCGGTGACCCGCCCGAGCCCCCGGACGCCGGGCTGTTCCGCCATCACGCGGTACGCGGCGGCCCGGACGGCGGGCTTCACCGGCATCGTGATCAGGTCGGCGGCCTGACGCAGCACGTGGGCCGTGCGGTCGGTGATCTCGGCACCGCCGTCCTGTCCGTGCCGCCGCTCCAGCTCGCGCCGCAACCCGGCGGTGTCGGAGGGCAGGGCGAGCAGATCCTGGTAGGAGGCGTTCCGCGGGCCGAGCGCGTAGATCTTGTCGTCGGCGTCCGTACGCATGACCATCGGCTGCCGGGGCCCCATCGTGTACCCGAGCGTGCCGCCCGCCTCGTTGCCGGGGACCTCCGCCTGCATCGTCCGGGGTGAGCCGGCGGCCCGCCAGCGTGCCGCGTCCTCCTTGGTCAGGGGGGCGATCTCGGCGTCGAGACCCGAGACCATCAGGCTCCGGGTTCCCGGACGCACCCCCACCGACCACCGGGAGGTCGCCGTGTCGCGCACGGCGAGGAGCGGTCCCTCGCCGTTCTCCGCACCGACGACGTTCACGTCCTGCGAGCGCGTGGTGGTCTGCCAGTACGCTCCCCCGCCGTCCGCCGTGCTCACCTTCCTGGCCGCGCCGAGCAGTTCGAGGCGTCCGTCCGCCGCGGACGCGTCCGGCCCCACGGCGGAGGAGGAGTGCGGGGGCGCGCCCGGCCTCCCGCCGAGCGGGTCCCGGTCGAGGGTGCTCACGACCACGGCCGACGCGGCGACGGCCGCGAGGGCGGCCATGGTCCCCAGCGGCCGGACGCCGCCCCGGAACCGCTCCGGGACGCGGAAGCGCGCCGTGCGGGGAGCGTCGGCCTCCCGGGCGAGGAGGCGTTCGAGGTGCGCGCGCTGCCGCGGGGAGTCCGCGAGCCTCGCCGGGTCCAGCTCGTCGGGCCGGGCGTCCGCGAGGACCTGCATGACGTCGGGCCGCCCGGACCGTCCGTGGGTGTCCTTCATGTGAGTGCTCCTCTGCGATCGGTGCGGCCCGGGGCCTGGGGTGCGTGGGGTGCGGGCGGTGTGGGGGATGCGGGCGGTACGGGCGCCGCGGAGTGCGCGGTCCGTCCGGGGGCCGCCGGTGCCGGGGACGCCGGGTGCGCCGGGTCCAGGGCCTTCTCCAGACGGCGGCGGGCCCGGTGCAGCCGGACGGTCAGCGTCGCGGTGGTGCAGCCCAGGACCCGGGCGGCCTGCCGGGCGCTCAGCCCGTGCCAGGCGATGAGCGTCAGCAGCTCCCGGTCGGCGTCCGACAGGCTCGCCAGGGCCTGCAGCGCGGCTTCCCGCTCGGTCACGTCCGCCGCCACGTCGCCGGCGTCGCCGCGGACGCCGCGGCCGATCTGCTGCGCCTCGGCGGCGGCCAGGGCGTACTGGTGGGCGTCGCGGCGGCGCAGCTCGCGCACCAGGTTGCGGGCGACCCCCAGGAGCCAGGGCAACGGGGGGCGCGGAATGTCCCGTACCCGCCGCCAGGCCACGGTGAAGGTCTCGCTGGTGATGTCCTCCCCTACCTGACGTCCCACCAGGCTGGTGGCGTAGGCGAGGACGCGTGGATAGCACTCCTCGTAGATGTCCCTGAAGCGTTGCGCATGTGTCACGCGCCGTCCCCTCGTATCGGCTGTCTCACCGAGCAGTGCGCGGGGCGACCGACTTCTTACAGGGGGAGCGGAGATTCATGGACTGTGACCCGCGTCACGTCCGGTGCGCTGCGCGGGCGGAGGAGGGGAACGCTCGTGGTCCTAGGACGTCCGGGCCGTCCCCGTCCCCTTCTCCGCGTCCAGCGCGTACACGCACCGGTCCTTGCTGCAGGCGTACACCACGCCGTCCTTGACCACGGGCGACCCCGTGATCTCCCCGCCCGTCGCGAGCTTCCACCGCAGGCGGCCGTCGTCGGCCTTCAGCGTGTACAGCAGGTGGTCCGTCGAGCCGAAGTGGATCCGCCCCTCCGCCACCGACGGGGCGCCGACGATCTCGCCGCCCGCCTGGAAGCGCCACTTCGGCGTGCCCGTGACCGCGTCGAGGGTGTAGAGCCCCTTGCCGCTGCCGACATGGACGTGTCCGGCGGCGACCAGGACCGGCTCCAGCGAGGAGCGGGACTCCGTCGCGATGCGCCAGCGGTCGCGGCCGTCGGTCGCGTCGAGGGCGTAGACCGTGCCGAGGTAGTCGGCGAGGTAGACGCCGCCGCCCGTGACGGCGGGGCCCGGCGCGAACGTGGGCGCGGAGAGGAAGACGGCCGGTGCCTCGAAGTGCCAGCGGACGTGGCCGCTCGCGATGTCCACGGCGAGGACGCGGCTGCCGGCGGAGATGTACACGTAGCCGTCCTCGGCCGGCGCGAGCCGTACCGGGACGCCACCGCAGGAGGCCGCGTCGCCGATGGGGTACGACCAGCGCTCGTCGCCCGTACGGGCCTCCAGCGCGCGCAGCCGGGCGTCCTTCCAGACGTAGACCGTGCCGTCCTGGACGACCGGGCCGGCCTCGGGGGACTCGAAGTCGGTCTGGGCGCCGGTCAGCTCCCAGAGCTTCTGCCCGTTGGACGCCTCCCAGCCCTGGACGCCGCCGCCGCGGGTGGCGGTGACCACGGTGCCCCGGTCGGCCTTGAGCGAGTACACCCAGGCGTCCGTCGACAGCCGCCACAGGTCCCCGCCCTCACGGGCGTCGAGCGCGAAGAGGGTGGGGCCGTCGGAGGCGTGGATACGGCCGTCCGCGACCGCCATCGACCAGGCGACGTCACGGGTCTTGAAGCGGCGCCGACCGGTGGCCACGTCCAGGGCGTGCACCTCGAAGGAGGTGACGTAGACGAGGTCGTCGGCGACGGACGGGGTGCCCCACACATCGTTCGACATGCGGAAACGCCAGGGGCGCCAGCCGGAGGGGGCCGCCTCGGGGGTGGCGGGCGGGGCGGCGACGGGCGCGGGGTCGGCGCCGTTGACGCCGGCGCGCGGCCGGGACCAGGACGCGGCGAGGCCCGCCTCGGGCGGGGGCGCCTTCACGGCGGCCGCACGGGCGTCGGCGACGCGCGGACCGGGCCCGATGGGCACCTGGCCGCCGGCGAGCCGTACCGGCCCGGTGTCGGGGGCGCCGACGGGGACGGGCGCGGGGTCGTACGGGGGCGGGGGCGGGGGGACCGGGGCGGTGGGGCGGCCGCCTCCGCTGCGGCCGGAGGAGGTCTGCGGCTTGGGCGCCGGGCGACCGCCCCGGCGGGTCTCGATCATGGCGACGGCCTTCTCCGGCAGCCACGCCGACGCCGTACCGCTGTCGTCCGAGCCGGAGCCGAAGAGGTGCGGGGCGAGCTGTGCCTGGAGGTCGGCCGGGCCCGGGCGCGCGGTCGGGTCCATCTGCATACAGGACTCGATCAACGGGCGCAGGTCCTCCGGGAGGCCGGAGAGGTCGGGACCCTCGCGCAGCAGCATGAAGACGGTCTCGACGGGGTTGGCGCCGTGGAACGGGGCGTGTCCGGTGGCGGCGAACACGAGCATCGAACCGAGCGAGAAGACGTCGCTCGCGCCGGTCACGCTGCGCGAGTCCTTGGCCTGCTCGGGCGACATGTACGCGGGCGTCCCGACGGCGACGTTCGTCATCGTCAAACGCGTGTTCGAGACGCCGGACGCGATGCCGAAGTCGATCACGCGGGGCCCGTCCTCGACGACGAGCACGTTGGAGGGCTTCAGGTCGCGGTGGACGAGCCCGGCGCCGTGGATGGACTGCAGGGCCTCGGCCACGCCCGCGGCGAACCAGCGGACGGCCTGGACCGGCATCGGTCCGCAGTCGTTCACTATCTCCTCGAGGGAGGGCGCGGGGACGTACGCGGTCGCCAGCCACGGCACGGCGGCGCGGGGATCGGCGTCGACCACCGCCGCCGTGTAGAAGCCGGACACCGCGCGGGCCGCCTCGACCTCGCGCGTGAAACGGACCCGGAAGAGCTGGTCCTCGGCCAGTTCCGTCCGCACCGTTTTGATCGCCACACGCCGGCCCGACGCCGAGCGCGCCAGATAGACCAGCCCCATGCCGCCGGCACCCAGCCGTCCCAGCACCTCGAACGGCCCGATCCGCCGCGGATCGTGCTGCGTCAGCTGATCCACCACTTGCCCTGCCACCTCCCCGTACGGACCGCGTCACCCGTATTGTGCGCGCGGCCCCGTGCAGCGTCTCACCACCGCACCGCCATGGCGGCACGCACCCCGATTCTTCCTGTACCGGGGGCAGGTTGCGAACCCAAGGGCGAGTCGGGGTGTCTCAGGACAAAACCACGTCGTCCGCCTCCCGGGAAGCGGGAGCCCGGATCGTGGGACACCGTGGCGAGCCGCGTACCACCGGCGCACAACCCCGTACGCCTGCCCGCGCGGCACCCCCGTCACGCCCCCGGAGCGCCCGCGCGAACCTGGAGTCGGGCGCTCGGGCCCAGCCCTGCCGACCGCCGTCTTCTCGCTGGTCAGCCCTCGTCCACCGGGGCGTTCACGTCGCGTACGCCCCGCGCCGGGGTGTCGTCCGCACGCCGGTCGTCCCCCTCCTGCCGCAGCTCGTCCGGGTGCTGTTCGGTCTGGTCCGCCTCCTGCGGCGCCTCCCGCCGGCCGTTTCCGTTCTTCCGCTGCAGCAGGGCGAACGACGCGCCTTGATTGTCCGTGACGACCGCCACATTTCCGTACGAGGTGTCGAACGGCGGCACCTGCACGCGCCCCCCGAGCCGGCTGACGGTTCCGAGCGCCGCCTCGCAGTCGTCCGTCGCGAAGTGGACCAGGAAGTGCGGCGGCATCTCCGCCGGGAAGACGTCCGTGAGCGCGGCCCGGCCGAAGTCCGGGGCCGCGTCCGGGCCGAAGAGGGCGTCGTGGAAGAGGTGCGCGTAGAACGAGTTGGCCGCCTTGGTGTCCCGCGTGTACAGCTCGGCCCACGCGAACGTGCCGGGCTCGTGGCGCCGCCCGAAGCCGGTGTGCGTACCGGGCTGCCAGAGGCCGAAGACGGCGCTCTCGGGGTCGGTGGCCAGCGCGGCGGCGCCGAGCGTGCCGACCGGGGCCGGCGGGGTGATCACCTGACCGCCGGCCGCGGTGATCCGGGCGGTGAGGGCGAGCGCGTCCGGGGTGGCGAAGTGCACGGTCCACACGGTGGGGAGGCGGCCGTCGGGCTTGGGGGCGAGGGCGGCGACGGGGGCGCCCTCGACATACGCCCACACCTCGTGAGCGCCGTCCCCGGGGGCCACCCTGAAGGACCATCCGAAGAGGTCGCCGTAGAACCGCTTCCCCGCCTCCACGTCGGGCAACTGGGCGTCGACCCAGCAGGGGACGCCCTCGGAGTACGCCACGCCTCCCGTCCCGGCACCGGCTCCCGTCTCATCGGCCATAGGGCCAAGCTAAGGGCCACCCCCGGAATGCGCGCGTCGGGGCTCTTGCACGGCTGCGGGGAACCGCGCGAGACGCCCCACCGGACCCGCACGTACCCACCCACCCAGCCGCGGAGCGCGGAGGGAGGCGGCGGGGCACCGCCCCTGCAGGAGCGGAAGGGTAAGGGCCGCGGAGGCGAAAGAATCCCGCCAACACGCCCAGTGATCACCTCATGAACCCCTTGGTGACGCCGCTGCTCCCCATTTGCAGTCGGCCGAATCGCGCTCCGATCACCCCTCGGTAAGCTGACGGCATGACAGGACAAGTGCGTACCGTCGACGGCCGCGTGGCCGGCCGACGAGGGCAGGCGACCCGGCAGAAGCTGCTCGACTGCCTCAGCGAGATGCTCAGCTCGTCGCCCTACCGGGACGTCAAAGTCATTGATGTCGCCCGGAAGGCGGGGACTTCACCCGCGACCTTCTACCAGTACTTCCCGGACGTCGAGGGCGCCGTCCTGGAGATCGCCGAGCAAATGGCCGCAGAGGGCGCCACCTTGACGCGCCTCCTCGACGGCCGCTCCTGGGTCGGCAAGGCCGGCTGGCAGACCGCCCAGGAACTCGTCGACGGCTTCCTGGACTTCTGGCGCAAGAACGACGCGATCCTCCGCGTCGTCGACCTCGGAGCCGCCGAAGGCGACAAACGCTTCTACAAGATCCGCATGAAGATCCTGAACTCGGTCACCAACTCCCTGTCGGAGACGGTCTCCGAGCTGCAGGCCAAGGGCCGCGTCGACAAGGACGTGAACCCGGCGGCCCTCGCCGGCTCCCTCGTCGCGATGCTCGCCTCGGTCTCCGGGCACCAGAAGGGGTTCCAGACCTGGGGCGTCAAGCAGGCCGAACTGCGCCCCAACCTGGCGCTGTTGGTCCACCTGGGCATCACCGGCAAGAAACCCACCAAGTAACCAGGAGCACCCGGGCACGCCCCGGACGCGATTCCTGTCACGCAGACGGCACCCTCGGCCGAGGAGTGCCGCCTGCCGCGTTCAGGGGGACTGTTCAGGGGATCGTTCAGGGGGACTGCTCAGGGGGACTGCTCAGGGGGACTGCTCAGGGGGACTTGGGGCCGGGGAAGCCGTGGACACGCCGGGGGCGCGACTCACCGCCGTACGATCCGGAACACCCGTATCTCCCGGTCCACCCGCGCCTGGTACGTCGAGTACGGCGGCCAGAAGCGCAGCAACTCCGCCCACACGGCCGCCCGTTCTTCACCGGCCAGCAGGTGCGCGGTGACGGGGATGTCCTGCCCCTTCCAGTTGATCTCGGCGTCGGGATGGGCCAGCAGGTTGGCGCTCCAGGCCGGGTGGCCGGGGCGGCCGAAGTTCGACCCGATGAGCACCCAGCTGTCCCGCCCCTCCTCCGGCATACAGGCCAGCGGCGTACGGCGTGGCTCCCCGCTGCGCGCGCCGGTCGCGGTCAGGACGACACCGGGCAGCAGCTGCGCGCTGAGCAGCACCCGCCCCCGGGTGGCCCGGTGCACGGCCCGGTCCAGCGCCGGTATGACGTGCGGCGCGATCCGGGCGAACGCCGGAGCCGAGGACACCTTCTGCACCAGCCGCACACCCAGGCCCTTCACGGCCGCCACGCCCTTCACGTGCTTCACGTCCTTCCCGCCGTTCACGTCCTGCACGCCGTTCATGCCCTTCACCGTCCCGGCCGTCATCCCGTCCGTCGTCCCGGCCGCCTTCTTCGACACCATCAGCCCCGCACCACCCTCCGCTCGCCCGGCCCGTCGGCCGTGAAGACCCCCGCCATGTCGGCCGCCCGCCCCCGCAGCCGGTGCACCGGCCCGAAGATCGCCTCGTCCCCCGCCGCCCGCTTGAAGTACAGCTGCGCCTCGTGTTCCCAGGTGAACCCGATCCCCCCGTGCAGCTGGATCCCTTCCCCGGCCGCCACCCGCAACGCCTCCAGCGCCTGTGCGAGCGCCAGCCCGCCGACCCGCTCGCCGCCGCCGACCGCACCGCACTCGTCGCCGGGCCGCGCGGCCGCCGCCCAGGCGGCGTAGTACGCCGCCGAACGGGCCGCCCGCACCCGCACGTACACATCGGCGAGGCGGTGCTTCACCGCCTGGAACGACCCGATCGGCCGCCCGAACTGCTCCCGCTGCCGCGCGTACGCGACCGTCCGCTCCAGTGCCCGGTCGGCGGCCCCCACGGCCTCCGCCGCGAGCACGGCGGCGGCCGCGTCCCCGACCCCGGCCAGGGCCGACAGCACGCCCGCACCGGCCTCCTCCCCCAGCAACTCGGCCTCGACATCGCGGAGTTCGAGCCGGGCCACCGGCCGCGTCTCGTCGATGGAGGTCTGCCGCACCCGTACGAGGCCGTTGCCGGCCCCCGCCTCCCCGTGTGGCACCCGTACGAGAAACAGCAGCGTCCGCGACCGGGCGTACCCCCCGGCGTGCGCGGCCACGAGGAGCAGCCCCGCGCTGTGCCCGTCGAGAACCTGTCCGGCCTCCCCGTAGAGCCGCCACCGGTCCCCGACCCGTCGCGCCTGGATGCCGCCGGCCCGGCCGCCCCCGGCCCACGGCCCCGCGTTGTCGCAGGTCAGCGCCAGCGCGGCGGCGAGTGCGGTGCCCGGTACGGCGAGGGCCCCGGTGAGCCGGCCCGCGGCGAGGAGGGGCAGCAGTTCGGCGCGCTGCCGCTCGGTGCCGAGGGCGAGGATCAGGGGAGCGGCGAGGACGGTGGTGGCCAGCAGCGGCGAGGGGACCAGGGCGCGCCCCAACTCCTCGCTCGCCAGGGCTAGTTCCGTGGCCGTGCAGCCGACACCGCCGTACGCCTCGGGGAGGGGGAGCCCCGGCAGCCCGAGCTGTTCGGACAAGGCGAGCCAGAGCCCGGCGTCGTACCCCACTCCCGTCCGCACGGCGGACCGGACCTCCTCCGGTCCGCAGCGCTTGAGCAGCAACTCCCTTACCGTGCGCCGGATCTCCTCCTGCTCGGCGGTGAAACGGGCGTCCATGGCGGTCCCCCTTCCACTCCCCCATCGTCCACCTGATCTGACGGTCCGTCATATTAGGCCGGAAGACCGCCGAAGCACAGGGTTGCCGCCCCGCTCATCTGATGTACCGTCAGATCCATGACCGCTGCGCCTGTTCCACCCGGATCCGGTGACCCTCGTGACGCGGCACGACGAGGCGGCGGCCGGAAGGTCGCGATCGTCGGGGCCGCACTGTCCGACTGCGGCCGGGTGGACGACGCCACCCCGTACGCACTCCACGCACAGGCCGCCCGCCGGGCCCTCGCCGACGCAGGACTGGAGCACACGGCCGTCGACGGTCTCGCCTCGGCGGGCCTCGGCACGCTGGCTCCGGTGGAGGTGGCCGAGTATCTGGGCCTGCGGCCCACCTGGGTGGACTCCACCTCGGTCGGGGGCGCGACCTGGGAGGTCATGGCGGCGCACGCGGCGGACGCGATCGCCGCCGGGCACGCGAACGTCGTCCTCCTCGTCTACGGCTCCACCGCCCGCGCGGACATCAGGGCGGGCCGCCGCACCGGCAACCTCTCCTTCGGGGCGCGCGGCCCCCTGCAGTTCGAGGTCCCGTACGGGCACACCCTGATCTCCAAGTACGCCATGGCCGCGCGCCGCCACATGCACGAGTACGGGACGACCCTGGAACAACTGGCCTCGGTGGCCGTACAGGCCCGGACGAACGCGGCGGCGAACCCCGAGGCGATGTTCCGCACCCCGATCACCGTCGACGACGTCCTCTCCTCCACGCCGATCGCCGACCCGTTCACCAAGCTGCACTGCTGCATCCGCTCCGACGGCGGCGCGGCGGTCCTGCTGGCGGCGGAGGAGTACGTACGGGACTGCCGGCCGGCCACGCCCGTCTGGATCCTCGGCACCGGCGAGTACACCTCCCACACGACCATGTCCGAGTGGCCCGACTTCACGGTCTCCCCGGCGGCGGTCAGCGGCCGTCTCGCCTTCGAACGGGCCGGCGTACGCCCCGCCGAGATCGACTTCGCCGAGATCTACGACGCGTTCACCTACATGACCCTCGTGACCCTGGAGGACCTCGGCTTCTGTGCGAAGGGCGAGGGCGGCGCGTTCGTGGAGAAGGGCCGCCTGACCCTGACCGGCGACCTTCCCGTCAACACCGACGGCGGCGGCCTCTCCGCCCAGCACCCCGGCATGCGCGGCCTCTTCCTCCTCGTGGAGGCCGTACGCCAACTGCGCGGCGAGGCGGGCCCGCACCAGATCCCGACCGCCGACGGCACCCCACCCCGCCTGGCCGTCGCGTCGGGCACGGGCGGCTGGTTCTGCTCGTCGGGGACGGTGGTGCTGGGGCGGGGGTGAGGGGGCGCAGGGGTCTTCGCCCGGTGTCGGAGGGAAGGGCGGGCCGAGGTCTTCGCCCGGTGTCGGGGGGAAGGGCGGGCCGGTGTCGTCGGCGTCGTAGGGGGCCGGGACGAGGGTCTTCGCCCGGTGCCGGAGGACGAGGCGCCAGCCGGTGTTCTCGCCCGGTGCCGGAGGACGAGGCCCAGCCGGTGTTCTCGCCCGGTGCCGGAATAGGTGGCGCGCCGAGGGCGCTGCACCGACTCGGCAGACGAAAGGCGTCCCCGTACCGGTCCCGGAGGAAGCGACATGGCACTGTCCCGCAAGGAGCGCGAGGAGTTTCTGGCCGAGGCCCATGTGGCCGCGCTGGCGGTGGACGCCGGGGAGGGGCGGGCGCCGCTGACCGTGCCGATCTGGTACCAGTACGCGCCCGGCGGCGACCTGTGGATCATGACCGGGCGGGACAGCCGCAAGAACCGGCTGATCCAGGCGGCAGGCCGCTTCTCGCTGATGGCCGACCGGCTCGAACCCACCATCCGCTACGTCTCCGTCGAGGGCCCGGTCACCGACACGGCCCCCGCCACCCTCGACGACCTCCGCGAGATCTCGGCCCGCTACCTCCCGGCCGAGAAGGTCGACGGCTACGTCGACTTCGCCTCCAGGAACCACGGCGAACAGGTCGTCGTCCGCATGCGCCCCGAGAGGTGGGTCTCGTCCGACCTGGGGACGGTGTGAGACCGTCCCACCCATGATCGAACCTCCCGCCCAGCCGCGGTCCTCGTCCCCGGCCCCCGCCCGGCCGTCCGATCTCGTCGAGGCCCTGCGAGGGCTGCGGGTCTGGGATCCGCAGGTCAGCGCCCTGCCGATGTTCGATCCGGCGGCGGCCCCCGCCGAGCCGGTGCCCCTCTTCGCCGCCTGGTTCGGCGAGGTCGTGGCGGCCGGGGAGGTGGAGCCGCACACGATGTCGCTGGCCACGGCGGACGCGGAGGGGCGGCCGGACGTCCGTACGGTGATGCTGCACGACGTGGACGCACGGGGCTGGCACTTCGCCTCCCACGCCGGCAGCCGCAAGGGCCGCCACCTCGCGGCCCGCCCGTACGCCTCCCTCGGCTTCTACTGGCCCCTCCTCGGCCGCCAGGTCCGGGTGCGGGGCCGCGTCACGGTCGAGCCCGCCGAGGTCGCCCACGCCGACCTGCACGCCCGCTCGACGGGCGCGCTGGCCGCCGCCCTCGTGGGCCACCAGAGCGAGGTGCTGCCCGCGTACGAGGAGCTGGAACGCGCCTCGCAGGCCGCCTGGGAACGCGCCGAGCGCGAGCCGGACGTGGCCGTGCCCTCCTGGACGGCGTACGTCGTGGAGCCGGACGAGGTGGAGTTCTTCCAGGGGGACGCGCGACGGCGTCACGTACGGCTGAACTACCGGCGGGAGGACGGCGGCTGGGTCACGGAGCTGCTCTGGCCGTGACGGACGGGGTGGCCTTCGCGTGGTCGTGGCCGCGGGGGCGCGCAGAGGGCACCCCCGTGGACCGCTCAGACCTTCTCCCACACGGACACGTGCCCGGTGCTGTCGTTCGTGAACGGCTCCCCGTTCCATCCCGCCCAGCGGTTCCGCAGCCGCATGCCGGCCAGCCGGGCCATCAGGTCCAGCTCGGCCGGCCAGACGTAGCGGAACGGGATCGACCGGTACACCGGCCGCCCCTCGACGACCGTCAGGTGGTGCGACCGCATCCCCTGCGTCGCCACGTCGTACGTGTCGAACCCCAGCCGCGTCGGCCCGACATGGTAGGGCACCGCGTTCTGCCCGGGCGGCAGCCGCCGCAGGTCCGGCACCCCTACCTCGATCACGAAACAGCCGCCGGGCACGAGATGCGCGGCGGCGTTGCGGAAGCAGTCCACCTGGGCGTCCTGCGTGGTGAGGTTGTTGATCGTGTTGAAGACGAGATAGGCGACGGTGAATCCGGGACCGTCCACCCGGGTCGTGGCGAAGTCCCCGAGGGTGACACCGATGTCCGCGCCGCCCGGCTTGGCCCGCATCCGCTCCACCATGGCCCGGGACATGTCGATGCCGTGCACCGGCACACCGCGCCGGGCGAGCGGCAGGGCGATCCGCCCGGTGCCGACGCCGAACTCCAGCGCCCGCGCGTCCCGTCCGGGCCCGCCCGCGAGCCCGGCGATCAGCTCCACGGCCGGGTCGACGGCCTCCGCGCCGAACATGGGGGAGGACGGGTTGTCGTAGTGCGCGGCGACGGCTTCACCGAAGTAGCCGTCGGGGTCGTCGACGGTCTCGTACCTGACGGAGTCGTCCATGCTCATGAGATCCCTTCCGGTGCCGGGTCGGTGGCCAGTCGTGCGTGCAGGTGAGCGTCCCGGAAGGCATCGTGGCGCCCCTCCTCGAACGACGCCCCGCGCATGGTCCCCTCGTACGGGAACCCGCACAGCTCGGCGACACGGCAGGACGCGGCATGGCCGACGACGTGGTCGAGTTCGAGCCGGTGGATGCCGAAGTCGGTGAGGGTCCAGCGGGCGGCGAGGTCGAGTGCGCGGGTGGCGACCCGGCGGCCACGGGCCTCGGGCAGCACCCAGTAGCCGACGACGGCCCTGCGCATGGACATGTCGATCCCGCTCAGCCCGACCAGCCCGAGCGTCACACCGCTCTGTGCGTCCGCGATCCGGAAGGACACGGTCTTTCCCTCCGCGTCGGACTCGGCCCGCAGGCGGAGGGACTCCCGGGCGCCGTCGAGACCCTCGTCCAGCGTGAGGGGTGTGTTCCAGCGCCGGTAGTCGGGATCGGCCCGCCCCCGGAACCACGCCTCCACGTCGGCGTCCGACTCCGCGTCCCACGCACACAGCCGCAGGCCGTGCCCGTGCGGCAGCTCGCCGGAGGACTGTGGGGACGGAGGATCGGGGAACGGACCGGTGGAACGCTCATCAGTACGGCTCACGCCCCCATTGAAACGCGCACCCCCTCACGAACGCGCGCGAAATACGGGCACCACCACACCCCCGCCCTCCCGGAAGACGACCTCCAACGCCATCCCCACCCCCAGCCCCCCTTCCGGAGCCCCCTCCTCCGGCACCACCTCGGTCATCATCCGCGGCCCCTCGGCGAGATCGACGACCGCGGGGACGTACGGCGTCCGCCCCCCGAAGGGCGGCAGGTCGTTGCGGTGGACGACGGACCAGGTGTAGAGCGTGGCGCGCCCGGACGCCTCCTCCCACCGCACGTCCTCGCTCCAGCAGTACGGGCAGAACTCCCGCGGATAGTGATGAGCGCGCCCGCATCCCGCCGCCCCGCAGCGCCGCAGGAGCAGCCGCCCGCCGGCGGCGGCGTCCCAGTACGTGCGCGTGAAGTCGTCCACCTCGGGCAGATCGAACCGCGCACCACCACCAGCGTCACCACCGCCACCACCGCTCAACCGTCGCACCCCCTTCGGACTCCGGACTTCAGAACAGCCCCAACGCGCTGTCGACGGACCACGACTGCCAGGACATCCCGAACAGCCCCACCACCGAGATGAGCGCCATCATCGAGTTCTGCCCCTGCTCGGCCCAGTCGTGGATCATCAGCACGAGGTAGAGAAGGTTGAGCAGCAGCCCGGCCACGAGCGCGACCGGCGTGAGGAACCCGAGGATCAGCCCCAGCCCGAGGGCGAGTTCGGCATAGGCGACGACGTACGCCATCGCCTTGGCCCGCGGCTTGACGACCACGTCGAACCCGCTGCGCACCGCCCCCCACCGATGCTTCTCCGCCACCCCCGCGGCCCACTCGATCCCGGCCCCCTCGAACCACGTCCTCTTGTCCTTGTGCCGCCAGCTCTCCAGCCACCACAGCCCGAGCCCGATACGAAGAACGGCCAGCCATTCGGCACCGCCGAGCCAGATCGTCTCCATGCACATCGCCACCCTTCCGCGCCCGCGCGGGTTTCTGACGGTACGTCAGTTCAGCGGATGGGAGGAAAATGCACAAGAGACCCGGGCGGGCCGACGAAGCCCAGGGCGCGAACCCGATCGGCATGGCACGCCCGTAGAGTTCGTCGAGGCCGACCAGCAGCACGCCACCTTCCTCGGCCTTGGCGCGCAGAGCATCACTGAATCCCGCCGCGCTGAGGAAGGCCAGCCCGCAGTGACTGATTGGGCCTTCCCCCGAGGAACACCTCACCCCCACACTCCGAGAGACCTACGCCACAGACCTCACCCACACCTCCTACACCCGTGATCAATCCGCAACCAATTCCGGGCTTGACCGAGACCCAACAAATGAGGGCGTGAATACGCTCAGGCGCATGGCCGACTCCAGAGCTTCCGTGACTCCCACCTCTTCCGACCGCCCCGTCTACGTGATCGGCGGCGGCCCCGGTGGGCTGGCCGTCGCGTACGCGTTGCGGGCTCGGGGGGTTCGGGCCGTGGTGCTGGAGAAGGCCGACGGGGTCGGGGCGTCCTGGCGGCGGCACTACGACCGGCTGCACCTGCACACCACCCGCCGGCTGTCGGCGCTGCCCGGCCTGCCCATGCCGCGCCGGTTCGGCCGATGGGTGTCGCGGGACAACGTGGTCCGCTACCTGGAGAAGTACGCCGAGGTGCACCAGTTGGAGATCGTGACCGGCGTCGAGGTTTCCCGCGTCGAGCGGACCGCCGACAACACCGGCTGGCTGCTGCACGCCACCGGCGGCCGCGAGCTGACCGGCGGCGCGGTCGTCGTCGCCACCGGCTACAACCACACGCCCCACGTCCCCGACTGGCCCGGCCGCGACACGTACACCGGCGACCTCGTGCACGCCTCCGGGTACCGCAACCCCGAGTCCTACGCGGGCCGGGACGTCCTCGTCGTCGGCATCGGCAACACCGGTGCCGAGATCGCCGTCGACCTCGTCGAGGGCGGCGCCCGGCGCGTACGGCTCGCGGTGCGCACGGCCCCGCACATCGTGCGCCGGTCGACCGCCGGCTGGGCGGCCCAGTACACGGGCGTCCTCGTACGGCGGCTGCCCGTCGCCCTCGTGGACCGGCTCGCCAAGCCGATGGCGAAGCTCAGCGTGCCGGACCTGTCCGCGCACGGCCTGGCCCGGCCCGACACCGGCCTCTACTCCCGCGTGCAGGAGGGCGCCGTGCCCGTGCAGGACGTCGGGCTCATCGACGCCGTACGGAAGGGCAAGGTCGAGATCGTCGCCTCGGTCGAGGGGTTCGAGGACGGCAAGGTCGCCCTCGGCGACGGCACCCGGATCGAGGCCGACGCCGTGATCGCCGCGACCGGCTACCGCCGCGGCCTGGAGGGGCTCGTCGGACACCTCGACGTCCTCGACGGACGCGGGAAGCCGGTCGTGCACGGGGCCCACACCCCGAAGAACGCGCCCGGCCTCTACTTCACCGGCTTCACCAACCCCATCAGCGGCATGTTCCGCGAACTCGCCCTCGACGCAGCGAAGATCGCCACGAAGGTCGCGAAGACGGGCGGCGTCGCCACGCGCGACGCGGTCACCGTACAGATCCGCACCACCCGCTGAGCCGACCTCCGGAAGACACGAGGGCCGGGACAGGGAAGGACCGGGCCGCGAGCAGCGGCAGAAGACGACGGCCACGGGCGACGGACGGGGAACCACGGGGGCGGACGGCGGACGGCGGACCACGGGGGCGGACGGCGGGCGAGCGACCAGAGGGTCACCGGTCCGCCACCCGGCCCGCCAGCCCAGCCACCCGCACGGCCACCCACTCACCCACTCATCCACCCGGCCACCCGGCCACCCGGCCACCTCGCCCCCACTCTCTTCCCGCTTGCCGCCCGCCCCTTCCCCCCTCGCCCCCTCCCGTCCCAGACCCACCCCCTCCCCCACGTCTGACCGTCCCCCCGCACGGGTACAACCTCCTTACTGCCGCGTAGCTTTGCCCGCACAACCATTCCTGACACAGCGTCAGTTCAGTAGTCTGAAATCTGACGTGTCGTCAGAAACGTGAACGCGTCACGTCCCTGAATTGGCTGTCACACAGGAGCGGGCGGACCGATGCTTGGATCAACCCACGGCACCCTCACCACCGACTCCCGCCGGGCCCGGGCCATCGCGTGCGGGGAGCACCCCGCGCAGGTCGTGCACGGCAGGCCCGCCGAGGCCGGCGACCTGGACGTCAGCGGGCGTCCGCTGTACGCCGACGTCCCCGATCTGGACCGGCTGTTCCGCCCGGAATCCGTGGCCGTCGTCGGCGCCTCGGACGCCGAAGGACGACCGAACACGGGGATCACCCGGCAGTTGCTCGCCTGGTCCGAACGCGTCGGCGCCCGGCTGCACCCCGTGCACCCCACGCGGGAGGCGGTCTTCGGCATCCCCTGCGTCCCCTCCGTCGCCGATCTGCCCGAGCAGGTCGACCTCGCCGTGCTGCTCCTCTCCGACCCCCTTCCCGTGATCGGCGAACTGGCCGAGGCCAAGGTGAAGTTCGCCGTCGCCTTCGCCTCCGGCTTCGCCGAGACCGGCGCGGAGGGCGCCGCCGCGCAGGAGCGGCTGGCCGCGGCCGTGGCCCGCGCCGACGGTCTGCGACTGCTCGGCCCCAACACCAACCTCAACGCCTTCGAGCGCTTCCGCGACGACCTCGACGGCCCGGCGATCGCCCTGATCACCCAGTCCGGCCACCAGGGCCGCCCCGTCTTCTCCCTCCAGGAACTCGGCATCCGCCTCTCCCACTGGGCCCCCACCGGCAACGAGGCCGATCTGGAGACCGCCGACTTCATCTCCTACTTCGCCGAACGCCCCGAGGTCGGCGCCATCGCCGCCTACGTCGAGGGCCTCAAGGACGGCCGCGCCTTCCTGCTCGCCGCCGACCGGGCCGCCCGGCGCGGTGTGCCGGTCGTCGCCGTCAAGGTCGGCCGCACCGAGACCGGCGCCCGCACCGCCGCCTCTCACACCGGCAAGCTGACCGGCGCGGACGCGGTGGTCGACGCGGCGATGCGGCAGTACGGCGTGATCCGCGTCGACGGTCTCGACGAACTGCAGGACACGGCTACCCTGCTGGCGCGGGCACGGCGCCCGCGCGCCGCCGGAGCGGCCGACCCCAGGCCCGAGGGCGTCGTCGTCTATTCGATCTCGGGCGGCACAGGCGCCCACTTCGCCGACCTGGCCACCGAGGCAGGACTCCCCCTCCCCACGCTCTCCGCCGCCAAGCAGGCAGAGCTGCACCAGTGGATCCCGGACTACCTGAGCGTGGCCAACCCCGTCGACAACGGCGGCCACCCCGTGGGCGACTGGCGCGGCCCCCGCATCCTCGACGCGATCCTCGACGACCCCTCGGTGGGCGTGCTGATCTGTCCCATCACGGGCCCCTTCCCGCCGATGAGCGACAAGCTGGCCCAGGACCTGGTGGCCGCCGCGGAGCGTACGGACAAGCTGGTGTGCGTGGTGTGGGGGTCGCCGGTGGGCACCGAGGCCGCGTACCGCGAGACGCTGCTCGGCTCGTCCCGGGTGGCGACCTTCCGTACCTTCGCCAACTGCATCACGGCCGTCCGTGCCCACCTCGACCACACCCGCTTCACCAGCGCCTACCGCTCCCCCTTCGACGAGGCCCCGCGCTCCCCCTCCCCCTCCTTCCGGAAGGCGAAGGCGCTGATGCGGCCGGGGCAGCAGCTGAGCGAGCACGCGGCCAAGCAGCTGCTGCGCGCGTACGGGATACGTGTGCCGCGCGAGCAGTTGGTGACCAGCGCGGCGGCGGCCGTACGCGCGGCGAGCCTCGTGGGCTACCCGGTGGTGATGAAGGCGTCCGGCGCCCGCATCGCCCACAAGACGGAACTGGGCCTGGTGAAGGTCGGACTGACCTCCGCGAGCCAGATCCGGGACGCCTATCGCGAACTGACCGACATCGCCCGCTACGAGGACGTCTCCCTCGACGGGGTGCTGGTGTGCCAGATGGTCGAGCGGGGTGTGGAGATGGTCGTTGGCGTCACCCACGACGACCTCTTCGGGCCCACCGTCACGGTCGGTCTCGGCGGTGTCCTCGTGGAGGTGCTGCGCGACTCCGCCGTACGCGTGCCCCCCTTCGCCGAGGACCAGGCGCACGCCATGCTCGCCGAACTGCGCGGGCGGGCCCTGCTGGACGGGGTGCGCGGGGCTCCCCCGGCCGACGTGGACGCCCTCGTGGAGGTCGTGCTCCGCGTGCAGCGCATGGCGCTGGAACTCGGGGACGAGATAGCGGAGCTGGACATCAATCCGCTGATGGTGCTGCCGAGGGGACAGGGGGCCGTGGCACTGGACGCGCTGGCGGTGTGCCGCTGAGCGCCTGCGCGACGGCACACCCGGAACAGTCAGGCCACCCAGGACGGCCGGCACCACTGGGACAGCCATCACTCCACGTAGGAACAGGAGCACCCACATGTCCGCTTCCCCCCGTGAACATCCCGAAAAATCCCGTGACTCATTGATACGGCACACCACTGACAACGGCGTCTCGTGGATCACCCTCAACCGTCCCGAGGCGATGAACGCCCTCACCCCCGAGCAGCGGGAACACCTCATCCGGCTTCTCTCCGAGGCCTCCGGCGACCCCGCCGTGCGCGCGGTCGTCATCACCGCGACGGGCCGGGGCTTCTGCACGGGGGCGGACCTGCGCGGCGCATCGGTCGGCGGGGAGCGGGTGGCCGGCGACGTGGCGCGCACCATCCGGCTCGGCGCACAGCGCCTCGTCGGGGCCGTCCTCGACTGCGAGAAGCCGGTGATCGCGGCGGTGAACGGCACGGCGGCCGGCCTCGGAGCGCATCTCGCCCTCGCCTGCGACCTCGTCCTGGCGGCCGAGGAGGCCCGCTTCATCGAGGTGTTCGTCCGGCGCGGCCTCGTGCCCGACGGGGGCGGCGCGTATCTGCTGCCCCGCCTCGTCGGGCTCCACCGGGCGAAGGAGCTGATGTTCTTCGGTGACGCCCTGTCCGCCGCCGACGCGGAACGCCTCGGCCTCGTCAACCGCGTCGTCCCCGCCCCGGACCTGGAGAAGACGGCCCGCGAGTGGGCCGAACGCCTCGCCGTCGGCCCGACCCGCGCCCTGGCGCTGACCAAACACCTGGTCAACGCCTCCCTCGACAGCGACCGCGCCACCGCCTTCGCCGCCGAGGCCGCCGCGCAGGAGATCAACATGACGACGGCGGACGCGCAGGAGGGCGTGACGAGCTTCGTGGAGCGACGGACGCCGCGGTACGAGGGCCGCTGAGAACCTCCTCCCCGGCCACGGAGATACCGGGGGCGGGACTTTACCGAACCGCACTTCACTTCTGACGGGCCGTCAGTTTCAATGGTGGGGTGATGGGACATGCGGGAATGGCAGCCGCCGCCGTCCGCTATCTACGGGCGGACCCGGCGGACAGGGGCCGACGGACGACGCATCCGGAAGCGGTCGTCGAAGCGCTGCCGCGCCCCGAGCTGCGCTGCGTCGGCGAGAACGAGCGGGCACCGGTCGACCAGGCCGCGTTCCGCCGCGTCCTGGGCGCCTTCGCCACGGGCGTCACGGTGATCACCGCCCCGGCACCGGGGCCGGGGCCGGGGCCGGGGCCGGGGCCCGACGCCTCGGCCCCCGCGGAAGCCCTCACCCGGCTCCCCTCCCGGGTCTCCGCCCAGCCCTCCGCCGAACCCCCCGCCGGCTTCGCCTGCCAGTCGTTCTCGTCCCTCTCGCTCGAACCGCCGCTGGTGGCGTTCATGGTCGGCCGTACGTCGACGACCTGGCCCCGGATCGCCCGCGCGGGCGTCTTCTGCGTGAACGTACTCGGCGCGGACCAGGGCGAGTTGTGCCGACGGTTCGCGGTCAGCGGGGTGGACAAGTTCGCCGGTGTCGCCCACACCCCGGCCCCCGTCACGGGTTCCCCTCGCCTCACCGGCGCCGCCGCCTGGATCGACTGCACGATCCACGCCGTGCACACCGGCGGCGACCACCTGATCGTGGTGGGCCGCGTGGAGGCGCTGGACGCGGACGACGGGACGGCGCCGCTGCTGTTCCACAAGGGACGCTTCGGACAGCTCAGGACCTGACGACCACCACCGCACCCACGGCCGCCACACCCAGCACGGCCAGCGTCCCCCACCCGAGGATCGCCGTGCAGGGCTGGACAGGGCGGCCGGCCTCGGCGCGAACGACGGTGTGGTGTGCGGACAGGGCCGGGGGCAGGACGGCCGCGTAGAGGGCGAGGCCGGTGAGCTGCCACGACGGGACGGCCAGGGCGGGGAGCACCCACAGCGTGCAGGCGGGCGGGATCCACCACCAGGCGATGCGGCCGGACAGGTGCCGTGCCGTCCAGTGGGCGAGCAGGACGGCCGGGAGTACGTACGCCACGGTCAGGACGGTCGCGGCGAACAGGACGAGCACGAGCAGCAGCGGGGCGACGGCGAAAGCCGTACCGATCCCGGGCCCGGGCAGCGCGTCGAGCCCTAGGAGGAACAGCACCGCGCACAGCAGCGCGCCCTCCACCCCCAGCACGGCCATGGACACCGCCGACGGCGCGGCCCCCTCACGGACCGTGCCCTCCCCCGTCACCCCGGCCGCCGCCATCCTCGTCATCACCGGCACCCCTCCCACTCGAAGGGAGTGTTCCCCGACCGGAACGGTTGCCCCACACGGGGCCCACGAACCCGTGAACTAGAAGGTGAGCACCGCCCTCGCCACCCGTCCCTCCCCCGCGTCCTGCGCCGCCTTGGCGAACTCCTCCACCGGGTAGGTGGCCGTGACCAGTTCGTCCAGGAGCAGGCGGCCCTCCCGGTAGAGGTCGGCGTAGAGCGCGATGTCCCGTTGCGGGCGGGAGGAGCCGTACCGGCAGCCGAGGATCGACTTGTCCAGGTAGAGGGAGGAGACGAGGAAGGACGCCTTGGCGGTCGCGGCCGGCACGCCGAGCAGGACGGCCTGGCCGTGCCGGTCCAGCAGGTCGATCGCCTGGCGGATGAGGTCGACGCGGCCGACGCACTCGAAGGCGTGGTCGGCGCCCGTGGGGAGGATGTCCCGGACGCCCGCGGCCGAGGTCAGGAAGTGGGTGGCCCCGAACAGCCGCGCCACCGCCTCCTTCTCCGGATTGGCGTCCACGGCGACGATCCGTGTCGCCCCCGCGATCCGCGCGCCCTGCACGACGTTGAGCCCGATGCCCCCGGTACCGATCACCACGACACCGTCCCCCCGGTCGACGCGCGCCCGGTTGAGGACCGCGCCGACGCCGGTCAGCACCCCGCAGCCGATCAGCGCGGCGGAGGTGAGCGGGACGTCGTCCGGTATCCGCACGGCCTGTACGGCCTTGACCACCGTCCGCTCCGCGAAGGCGGAGTTCGCGGCGAACTGGAACAACTCCCGGCCGCCGCGCGAGAACGGCCGCGTGGGCCGTCCGATCGCCCTGCGGCACATGGTCGGCCGCCCCCGGTCGCAGTCGGCGCAGGCCCCGCAGTTGGCGAGGGTGGACAGGGCCACATGGTCCCCGGGCCGGACATGCCGGACCCCCGCCCCCACCGCCTCGACGACCCCCGCCCCCTCGTGTCCCAGCACCACCGGGACCGGGAACGGAATCGTCCCGTCCACCACCGAGAGGTCGCTGTGGCAGAGCCCGGCGGCCGAGACGGCCACCCGTACCTCCCCGGGCCCCGGCTCCCGCACGACCAGATCGTCGACGACCTCGGCCCGCTTCCCGTCGAACACCACTCCGCGCATGGCCCTCACCCCTCCGCTCGGCCTCTCGGCTCCCTCGGCAGACCGAGCACCCGCTCGGCGATGATCGTGCGCTGGACCTCGTCCGAACCGCCGTAGACGGTGTCGGCCCGGCTGAACAGGAACAGGTACTGGAAGGGGTCCAGGGTGTACGGCTCCGGCGCCGACCAGTCCCGCGGCCCCAGCACCGCCGCCGCGCCCCGCACCTCCATCGCCAGCTCGCCGAGCCGCTGGTGCCACCGCCCCCACAGCAGCTTGGCCACACTCGGCGCGCCCGGCTCCGCCCCGCCCTCGGCACCGCCGAGCGTCCGCAGGGCGTTCCATCGCATCACCCGCAACTCGGCCCACTGCCGTACCAGGCGGTCGCGGACGACGGGATCGCCGGCCGCCCCGCTCGTCACGGCCGCCCGTACGACGTCGCCCAACTCCCGCTCGAAACCGATCTGCTGGGCGAGGGTCGACACGCCCCGCTCGAAGCCGAGGAGGCCCACGGCGACCCGCCAGCCGTTCCCCTCGCCCCCGACGACGTGTTCCGCGCGGGCGTGCGCCCCGTCGAAGAACACCTCGTTGAACTCGCTCGTGCCGGTCATCTGCCGGATCGGCCGCACCTCGACGCGCCCCGGCTGGTCCATGGGCACGAGCAGCAGCGACAACCCGTGGTGCCGCTTCGACCCGGCCTCGGTACGGGCGAGCACGAAGCACCAGTCGGCCTCGTGGGCGAGCGAGGTCCAGATCTTCTGCCCGGTGATCCGGTACGACCCGTCCTCCGCGTGCTCCGCCCTGGTGCGCACCCCGGCGAGATCCGATCCGGCGCCGGGTTCGCTGTACCCCTGGCACCAGAGTTCCTCGCCGCGCGCGACCGGCGGCAGGAACCGCCGTTTCTGCTCCGGGCTGCCGAACGCGATCAGGGTCGGCGCCAGCAGCTTCTCCCCGATGTGCCCCGACCGCGCGGGCAGCCCGGCCCGCGCGTACTCCTCGGCCCACACGACCTGTCGGACGAGCGTGGCCGTCCGGTTGCCGTAGCCGCCCTCGCTCCAGCCGAGCCCGATCCACCCGGCGGCCCCCAGTGTCCGTTCCCAGGCCCGCCGGTCCTCGCCCGCCCCGGCGTGCGCCCCCAGCCAGGCCCGCACCTCCGCCCGGAACGCCTCGTCCTCGTCACTGAACCCGAAGTCCATGCCACCTCCCGTTCACCGGCCGCGGGCAGAGGGCCGCACACCTAGGGGTGCGGCCCCCTCTCTCAGGCGTTCCTCACGCGTTGGGCCGCTCGCCGGCCGCCGCCGCCCGGGCCATCGCCTCCACCCGTTCCAGCATCGGCATCGGGTCCGTGCCCACCGCTCCCGGCAGCACCTCCGCGATCCGCTCCGGGGTCCACCCCTGCTCCGCGTACGCCGAGCGCAGCTCCCGTGGCTGCGCCCACACCGCGATCTTCGGCCCGGCGACCGTGTAGACCTGCCCGGTGATCCGCTCCTCCCGGGCCCGGTCCGACAGCAGGTACACCACGAACGCGGCCACGTCCTCCGGCTCACCGATCTCGGTCAGTTCCGTCGGCACACCCGCGGACATCCGCGTACGCGCCACCGGCGCCACCGCGTTGGCGGTGACCCCGTACCGGTGCAGGCCCAGGGCCGCGCTGCGGACCAGGGAGATGATGCCGCCCTTGGCCGCGCTGTAGTTGGCCTGCGACACGGACCCCTGGTGGTTGCCGCTCGTGAATCCGATCAGGGTGCCGGCCCGTTGCTTGCGCATGACGGCGGAGGCGGCCCGGAACACGGTGAACGTTCCCTTCAGGTGGGTGGCGATCACCGGATCCCACTCGTCCTCGGCCATGTTGAACAGCATCCGCTCCCGCAGGATCCCGGCGACGCAGACGACCCCGTCGATGCGCCCGTACGTCCGCACCGCCGTGTCCACGAGCCGCTGTCCGCCGGCCATCGTGGCGATGTCGTCGGCGACGGCGACGGCCTCGCCTCCGGCCGCCTCGATCTCCTTGACGACCGTCTCGGCGACGGAGCTGGTGGGTTCGGAACCGTCCACGGAGACGCCGTAGTCGTTGACGACGACCCGCGCGCCCTCGGCCGCCGCGCCGAGGGCGACCGCCCGGCCGATCCCCCGCCCCGCTCCGGTGACGGCGACGACCTTGCCTGCCAAGAAGTTTCCCACCCCGGCCCCTTCCCCTCATCACGGTGTCTGACGGACCGTTATCTGACGCACCATTACCTGACGAGCCGTCAGATCTGCTCGTACGGCGATTCTACGGCCCGCCCGACACACCCACACAAGCCCCGGGGAGGGCCGATGTCATTGCCCGTGGAGTTCCACGACATCGCCAAGCGCGTGAACAACTGGGGGCGTTGGGGGGTGGACGACGAGATCGGCACCCTCAACCTGATCACCGACGCGGTCGTCCGGGAGGCCGCCGCCTCGGTCCGTTCCGGACGCCGGGTACCGCTCGCGCTGCCCCTGCAACAGGACGGGGTGCAGACGGGGATGATGCCGGGCCGGGTGAACCCGCTGCACGCGATGGTGCAGATCAACCAGGAGATCTTCGGGCCGGGCACGGTCGCGTGCAGCGACGACGCCGTGACCATGGGGCTCCAGGCGGCGACGCACTGGGACGCGCTCACCCATGTCTCGCACTCGGGCCGGATCTACAACGGCCGCCCGGCGGACACCATCACCCCGCACGGCGGCGCGGCCTTCGCCGGCATCGACAAGGCCCGGCACATCGTCTCGCGCGGGGTGCTCCTGGACATCCCGCGCGCCCTCGGGCTGGGCGACGACCGACTGCCCGGCAACCACGCGGTCACCCCCGAAGACCTCGACGCGGCCGAGGAGTTGGCGGGCACCCGGGTCCGCGCGGGGGACATCGTGCTGGTCCGCACCGGGCAGATCCGGACCTACCTCACCGGCGACAAGCACGCGTACGCGTTCCCCTCGCCGGGGCTCTCCCTGCGCACGCCGGAGTGGTTCCACGCGCGCGACGTCGCCGCCGTCGCCAACGACACGCTGACGTTCGAGATCTTCCCGCCCGAGATCGAGGACCTGTGGCTGCCGGTGCACGCGCTCGACCTGGTGGAGATGGGCATGCCGCAGGGGCAGAACTGGAACCTGGAAGAGTTGTCCACAGCCTGTGGACAAGCTGGACGGTACGACTTCCTGCTCTCGGCGATGCCCGAGCCGTTCGTCGGCGCCACGGGTACACCGGTGGCGCCGATCGCCATCCTCTAGGCACGCCGCGCCACGGGGCCTCGGACCGGGAGGTCCCTGAGCCGGCTGGCGGCGCGCCCTGCCCGCCCCGAGCACGGCACCGCGCGCCGCCATCCGGCCTCGGCGGGCCCGCTCCGCCCCCGGGAACCCTGCGCGAGCCGACGCCGAACACGACCCACGCTCGTCGAGGGCCTCCGTCATCGAAACCCTCGTCGTCCCCTCGCGGCGAATCGCTGGACACAAGCGTGATCAAACGGACACGACACGTCAACACCCGTTCGGGCGCCGACCGCGCGGAACCGGCATCGCGGCGGTGCGTACGGAAGCACGTCCCGGCGCACGGATCGGCCCCCGCCGACCGACCGCCCCGCGCCGCGCGCTCGCGCGCAGGCGCGTGCGGCGCACAGCCGGGCGACCGCACGCTTCTGACGAACCGAAAGCCGGACCCTTCACGCGTCGGTGGCGTGGGGTGCCGGTGGCGGGGTCGTCCGTGGTCGGGGGCGAAGGGGTGACCCCGGTGAAGGGGTGCGGGGAAACGGGCGGTCGGCGGCGTGACGGCTGCGGCACCCCCGGCCCGGCCCGCCCGGCCGCGCATCCGGCCGACAGCGACTCCGGCCCGGCGGCAACCCGGTCGGCCATCCCCCCTGGGTCCCTCCGCACACCCCGGGACCCGGGCGTGAGCCGAGGACCCGGCCGCGAACCCGAGCTCCGCCGGGCCGGCGCCCCGCAGGCGAGCCCGAGCCCCCGCCTAGACCGCCTCGTACGCCATTCCCTCGCGTGCCCGGCTCTCGTGGGTCACCGCCGCGACCCCGGTCACCGCGCCGCACGCCGGGTAGACCGCCGGCGCCACGGCGCCGCCGCCCGCGCCACCCGACGCGCCCGAGAAGCCGACCGCCCCGGCGACACCCGGCACGACCCGGTCCAGCTCGCACCAGATGCGTTTGCCGATGCCCTCGTAGGACCAGCCCCAGCGGTCCGCGAGGACCTCGACGAGGGCGAGGCCGCGCCCGCCCGTCTCGTCACCGTCGGCGCACCGCGGGGCCGGCGGACACGCGCTGGTGTCGGCGACCTCCAGGCGGACCTTGCCGACCACGCCGTCACGCAGGCCGGACAGCAGCAGTCGCAGCACCGCCGGACGGCCGGTGTGGACCACCGCGTTGGTGACCAGCTCGGAGACGAGGAGGATCAGCGTCTCGGCGAGCGGCTCGTCGTCCCCTATCCCGGACCCGGCGAGCCGTGAACGGGCCCATCTCCGTGCGCGACCCACCTCTGCGGGGTCGGGCCGGATCTCCAGCTGCACTTGAAGCACCTGCACCGCTCACACCATCCGAACCGGCGGACACATCGCCGCACGCCCCTCAGGGGCCACGATCGTGGTCATCTGCTGCCTGGCCGACGCCACCGTCTTCGACACCGTCGGCACCGGGATCACGGAACGTGATCCCCTTACAGGACAGCATGGTTGACGTACAGTCACCCCAACAAGCGCTTCGGGCATATTCCAGCGCGAAGGAGTACGCGTACGGCATACTGTGCGACGCTCGCCGCGGGGAGTCGAACAGACCGGGACCGCGAGACTCCGGCCCACTTCACGGGTGCCGCGCACCGCCGGATCCGGGGCCGCCACAGGGGCAACACCGGCTCGGCTCGACCTCGGAACCACTCGCATCCACCAGAAGGTACCGGAGCGGGACTCCGACTCCAGGCCGTGACAAGTCACACCTAGGACACAACCCGGTATCAACGCTCGGTAATTCCGGTATGCCACGTTCGGCGACATTCGCGGGTCACGCTGCCACACCTTCCCGTTCCGTGCCTGGTCAGCGCGGTCAGGCCGCCTCGATCAGCAGTTCCCCCGCCAACAACTCCTCACTCTCCGTGACCGATCCGCCACGTTCCGCCCGTACCCATGCCCGCTTCAGACACAGGTGTACGTCGGCCTCCCAGGTGAACCCCATGCCGCCGTGCACCTGGAGACAGTCGCGGGCCCCGCGCACCGCGGCCTCGTCGGCCAGCAGCCGGGCCGCCGCGATGTCCACCGGATCGGCGGTCACGGCAGCCGCGTACACCGCCGCCCGTGCCACCTCCACCCGCACCAGCAGTTCGGCACACAGGTGCTTGACCGCCTGGAACGCCCCGACCGGCCGCCCGAACTGCTCCCGCGTCCGGGCGTGTTGCACCGCGGCCTCGCAGGCCCGCACCGCCGTCCCCAACTGCTCGGCGGCGGTGAGCAGGACGAACAGGTCATCGGGGCGGGCGGCCGGACCGCCCCCCGGCATTCGGTGCAGCGGCGTCAACGGATCGACGGACCGCACCTCCACGGCCTCGCGCAGACCACGGGCCTCGCGCACGTCTCCCGCCTCGCCCACGACGACGTCCGCCTCCGCCAGCCACTCCACCAACCCCCCGCCCCCGACCGCGGTCACGACGGCCTCCCCGGTCGCCGCTCCCGGCACCGTGCCCGCCGCGAGATGCGTGGCCACGAGCGGCCCCGGCACCAGGGCCCGCCCGGCCTCCTCGAACACCAACACGGCCTCCGGCAGCCCCAGACCGACCCCGCCTTCCACCTCCGGCAGCCGCAGCGCGAAGAGACCGGCCGCCCCCAGCTCCCGCCAGAGCTCCCGGTCCAGCCCCGGCCGGCCGACGGCCGCTCGCAGCGCCTCCGGTCCGAAGCGCCGCGCCAGGAGTTCCCGCATCCCGTCCCGCAACGCCCGTTGATCCTCGGTGAGTCGAAACCGCACAGCCGACCGCCCCTCCTCGACACCGCGTACGAGACAGCACGCGCCCGTCACCCCTTGGGCAGCCCCAGGATCCGCTCGCCCACGATGTTCCGCTGGATCTCCGAGGTCCCCGCGGCGATCGTGTACGACAGCGAGCCGAGCCGGTCGAGGACCCACGGCCGCCCGAGGTCGACCGCCCCCGCCCCCAACACCTCCCCCGCCGCGTCGAACAGCTCCTGCCGCGCGCGGGAGTACCTGAGCTTGAAGACCGACCCGCCCACCCCCGGGACTCCTCCTGACGCCTCGGCCGCGCTCACGTTCCACTGCGTGAGCCGCCACAGGGCCCGGAACTCGGCGTTCAGCCGCCCGAGCCGCCGCCGCACCGAGGAGTCGTCCCAGCGTCCGTTCGCCCGGGCCTCCCGCGCGACCTCGCCCAACACCCGTCGGCAGGCGACCACTTCGCCGACGAAGGCCGTTCCGCGCTCGAAGGACAGCGTCACCATCGTCACGCGCCACCCGTCGTTCTCCTCGCCCACCCGGTTGGCGACCGGCACCCGCACCTCATCGAGGAAGACCTCGGCGAACTCGGTGGAGCCGGCCAGGGTGCGCAGCGGCCGTACGGTCACCCCGGGCGCGTCCATGGGCATCGCCAGCCAGGTGATGCCCCGGTGCTTCGGCGCCCGGGGGTCCGTACGCACCAACAGCTCGCACCAGTCGGCGACTTCGGCGTGCGAGGTCCAGATCTTCGAACCGCTCACCACGTAGTGGTCGCCGTCCCGGCGCGCGCGGGTGCGCAGCGCCGCGAGGTCGGACCCGGCGTCCGGTTCGCTGAACCCCTGGCACCAGACCTCCTCGCCGCGCAGGATCGGCGGCAGCCAGCGCGCCCGCTGCCCGGCCGTCCCCTCGGCGGCGATGGTGGGACCGGCGTGCAGCAGCCCGACGAACCCCGCGCCGACGTACGGGGCGCCCGCCTTCTCGGTCTCCTCCAGGAAGATCAGCCGCGTGGTCGGCGAGGCGTCCCAGTGGACGTCGGCGTACCCGGCGTCGTACAGCGTCCGCTGCCAGCCGAGGTCGTAGGCGCGCCGCCCGGGCCAGTCGTCGGGCGACGGCTTCGGCGGCAGCGCGGGGAGCGTCTTCGCCAGCCACTCCCGCAGCCGCGCCCGGAACGCCTCCTCCTCCGGGCTGTACGCGAGATCCATCGCCCGGGGCCCTACTTGCCGCGGCCGAGGCCGAGGCCGCGGTCGAAGTCGAGGCCGAGCATGCGGATCGCGTTGCCGCGCATGAGCTTGTAGACCGTCTCGTCGTCGAGGCCCTTCACATGGTCGAGGGCGACCTCCTTGGTGTGCGGGAAGGTCGAGTCGACGTGCGGGTAGTCGGTCTCGAAGGTGGCGTTGTCCCGGCCCACGACGTCCAGCGAGGCGACGCCGTGCTTGTCGCGGAAGAAGCAGCAGAACATCTGCCGGTAGTAGTACGTCGACGGCGGCTCGGGGATCAGGTCGCGTACGCCGCCCCAGGCGCGGTGCTCCTCCCAGACGTCGTCGGCGCGCTCAAGGGCGTAGGGGATCCAGCCCATCTGCCCCTCGCTGTAGGCGAGTTTGAGGGTCGGGAACTTCACCAGGACCCCGCTGAAGAGGAAGTCCATCATCGAGGCCATCGCGTTGTTGAAGGAGAGCGAGGCCTGCACGGCGGGGGGCGCGTCGGGGGAGGCGGCCGGCATCTGGGAGCTGGAGCCGATGTGCATGTTGACGACCGTGCCGGTCTCCTGGCAGGCCGCGAAGAAGGGGTCCCAGTAGCCGGAGTGGATGGAGGGCAGGCCGAGGTAGGTGGGGATCTCGGAGAAGGTGACGGCCCGGACGCCCCGGGCGGCGTTGCGCTCGATCTCCGCGACCGCGAGATCGATGTCCCACAGGGGGATCAGGCAGAGCGGGATGAGCCGGCCGCCGCTGTCGCCGCACCACTCCTCGACCATCCAGTCGTTGTAGGCGCGCACGCAGGCGAGGGCGACCTCCTTGTCGTGCGCCTCGGCGAAGGTCTGGCCGCAGAAGCGCGGGAAGGTCGGGAAGCAGAGGGAGGCCTCGACGTGGTTGAGGTCCATGTCCGCCAGCCGGGCCTTGGGGTCCCAGCAGCCGCGCCGCATCTCCTCGCGGGTGATGCCCTCCAGGGTCATCTCGTCCCGGTCGAAGCCGACGGCCGCGATGTTCCGCTTGTACGGGAACTTCAGGTCCTCGTAGATCCACCAGTCCGTCGGCTGCCCCTCGGGGTCCATCGTGATCTGGTACTTGCCGGCGACGTACGCCAGCTCTCCGATCCCGGCGGTGAGGGGCTTCGGGCCCCGGTCGCGGTACTTCTCCGGCAGCCAGGTGTCGAAGAGGTGCGCCGGCTCGATCACATGGTCGTCGACGCTGATGATGCGGGGCAGTTCGGTCATGGATCCCCCACTCAGTTATCTGATGGACCGTCAGATCCTCGTGGAGCAGGTTAGTGGCACACCCCTGGACCGACAAGGCGCCCCGGCCTACGCTCTGGCCACGATCTGACAGTTCGTCAGCTTCTTTCGGCAGGGGGCCCGCGCTGTGAATGACACCGCCCACGCACTCGGCACGTCCCGCACCCTGTGGGAACTCCTCGACCGCCGCGCCGGCCTCACCCCCGACCGGCCCGTCCTGCTCCAGGACGACCGCAGCTTGAGCTTCGGCGAACTGCGAGCCCGCGCCGAGCGGGTGGCGGCCGGGCTGTACGACAGGGGCGTACGCCCGGGCACGGTCGTCGCCTGGCAGCTGCCCACCCGGATCGAGACGGTCCTGCTCTCCCTGGCCCTGGCCCGCCTCGGCGCCGTCCAGTCCCCGGTGATCCCCTTCTACCGCGACCGCGAGGTCGGCTTCGCGCTCCGGGAGTCGAAGGCGGAGTTCTTCGCGGTGCCGGGTGAGTGGCGGGGCTTCGACCACACGGAGATGGCCCGGCGGCTGGGAGCGCGCGGTGTCTTCGAGGCGTACGACCGGCTCCCGGAGGGCGCCCCCGCGGCGCTCCCCGCCCCGCCGGCCGACGGCACCACCGTCCGCTGGATCTACTGGACCTCGGGCACCACCTCCGACCCCAAGGGCGTCCTGCACACGGACCGCTCACTGATCGCGGGCGGGTCCTGCCTCGCCCACGCGCTGCGGCTCACCCAGGACGACGTCGGCTCGATCGCCTTCCCGTACGCACACATCGGCGGCCCCGACTACCTGGTGATGCTCCTGCTGTACGGCTTCCCGGCGGTGCTGTTCGAGCACTTCGCGCTGCCGGACGCGCTGGAGGGCTACCGCAAGCACGGGGTGACCGTGGCGGGCGGGTCGACGGCGTTCTACTCGATGTTCCTGGCCGAGCAGCGCAAGCAGCCAAACGTGCCCGTCGTGCCCACCCTGCGGCTGCTCGCGGGCGGCGGGGCGCCGAAACCGCCCGAGGTCTACCACGCGGTCGTACGGGAGATGGGCGTGCAGCTCACCCACGGGTACGGCATGACGGAGGTGCCGATGATCACGATGGGGGCGCCGGACGACTCGGCGGAGAACCTGGCGACGACGGAGGGGCGGCCGCCGGCCGGGATGGAGATCCGGATCGCGGCGGGCGGGGAGGTGCGGTTGCGGGGGGAGGCCGTCTGCCGGGGCTATCTCGATCCGGCGCAGTCGGCGGCGGCCTTCGACGCGGACGGGTTCTTCGTGACGGGCGACCTCGGGCACCTGACCGGCAGCGGCCATCTGGTGCTGACCGGCCGTGCGAAGGACGTCATCATCCGCAAGGGCGAGAACATCTCGGCCAAGGAGATCGAGGACCTGCTGCACCGCCATCCTGCGGTCCAGGACGTGGCGGTGATAGGACTCCCCGACGCCGAACGCGGCGAACGAGTCTGCGCGGTGCTGGAACAGCCGCCGGCCGCCGATCCGCTGACGCTGGAGGCGGTGGTGGCGTACCTGCGCGCGGAAGGGCTGTCGGTCCACAAGCTGCCGGAGCAGGTGGAGGTGGTGAACGCCCTTCCGCGCAACGAGACCCTGCGGAAGGTCCTCAAGTACAAGCTGCGGGAGCGCTACTCGGGCACGGTGAAGTAGCGGGCGAACGCGTTCACGACCTCCACCTCGTCCACCTTGCCGTCGGCGTCGGTGTCGAGCGTGGCGGCGGCCGCGGCGGCCACCTCCTCGGGGGCGCCGAGGGCCTTGAGGACCCGGGCGGTCTCCTCGACCGTGGCCCTGCCGTCCCCGTCGGCGTCCGCGACGGCAAGGGCCGCGTGCAGGAAGGGGCGGGCGATCTCGGCGAAACGGTCGGGGTTGTCCCGCAGCCGCTTCACCGCGCCGTTCACGAACTCGTCCCGGGTGATGCGCTGGTCGCCGTCCCGGTCCGCTATGCCGGCCATGCCCTGCCAGAACGCCTCGGCGCCGCCGTACAGGGCCTGGCCCTTGTCCGAACGGGCGGTGGTGCCGAACTCGTTGAGAACCGCCTTGCTCGCCGCGCTGAAGTCCTCGCGGTCGATCCAGCCGTTGCCGTCCTGGTCGAAGGTGGCGAACCGGGCGGCGATCCTGCGCTCGTACTCGCTGCTGACCATGTTTCTTCGGGCCCGCCTTACGTCAAGTGGGGTGCTTCTCGGACGGAGCGTACGACGTCAGAGGCCCGGGCGGTGCGGGAAAGCGGCCCTTGTACCAAGACTGCGGGAATTCCGGGACACCTGTGTGGCCGCCGGGACACCACCGTGTGCGACACCTCGTACGCGCGTGCCGCTCACCGGGAGGGCGCCGGGATTCAGGCCGACAGGGGGCCGGCCTCGTCGTCGGACTCCGGCGCGACCGCCGAGGCGACGTCCGGGTGGACGTCGAAGAGGCGCCGTACGCCGAGGGCGGCGAGGACCCGGTTGACGTGCGCGCCCTCGGCCGGGCCGCCGCCCGCGTGGCCGTCGGCGGGGAGGATCAGCCGCAGCCGTCCCCGGCAGGAGCGCATGAGCCGGCGGGTGGCGACGAGGACCCCGACGCCGCTGGAGTCGCAGAAGACGACGTCGGTGAGGTCGAGGACGAGACTGCGGCGTCCGTCGGCCACCGCCTCGTGCACGCGCTGGCGCAGCTGGGGCGAGGTGAGCAGGTCCATCTCACCGGACACGTGCAGCACGGCCCACTCACCCGTCACGCCTTCGCCCTGTACGCCTTGCCCGTCCTGATCGCCGTCGGTCACCTGGAACGTCACCGCGATGCCTCTCAGTCGCCGAACCGGAAGCCACTGCACCGCTTCCTGCTGCGCGGCTGCCCCGCCGTCGTTCCATGAAACACCCCCGGCACGCGGAAAGCGCGGGGTAAGCGAGCCAATTCAGGGGCCTTTTCGGTGCGATTTCTATCGAGTACGGTCACATGTGATCGACTATTGATCGTGAATGGATGCAGATCAGACATCCATCAGTCGAACTCATGCAGATCCGGCCACACAGGAGGTCGTACAAGCATACGAAGGGCGGGCGGACGCCCACGTGGGGGGCATGGAAACGGCTTGCGCCAGTGGTCATACCACCTTCGGCCCCACGAGGGGCGCACATTGCCATAAAGGGGCGTGCGCGGTCAGCGGTGCCGACTACATTCGGGACGGCGGTGCACGGAGGCTGGAAACAGGGCCGGAGACGGGGGAGGCGGACACCGGGTCCGCGGTTCCGCGGTCCGGCGGTCATTCAGGAACGGCGCAGGTACGAGCAGGGTGAGGGGGCCGTATGGCGACGAAGGACGCTCCGCCCCGCTGGGACCGCAAGATGCAGCAGCGGCTGGCGCGCGGCGAGGCGGCGGCGCTCGGTGAGCTGTACGACCGGTTCGCGTCCCTCGTGCACGGGCTCGCCCACCGCGTCCTCGGCGACGATCGCGGCGCCGACGGCATCACCCGCGAGGTGTTCCTCCAGCTCTGGGAGAACCCGGAGGCCTACGACCCCAAGCACGGCCCCCTGCGCTCCTGGGTGGCGGCGCTGACCCACCGCCTGGCGGTGCAGCGGCTGCGCGCCACCGAGACCGCCGCGCTCGCCCGGGGCGACGGGGGCACCACGGAGGACCTGGAGCGCAAGGTCCACCACGCCTCGGTCGCCGCCCGCGCCGACTACATAGTGCAGGCGATGCCCACACCGTTGCGGGCCGCCCTGGAGCTGGCGTACTTCCAGCGCCGCGACTACCGCCAGACCGCCGCCGACCTCGGCGTCACCGAGGACGAGGCCCGCCGCCGCCTCCGCCTCGGCCTGCAGCTCCTGTCCACCGCCCACGACACCCGCCCCTCCGGCACCCCGCCCGAGCCCGGGGCCACGGCGTGACGGGCGGACCGGCCCCGTTCGAGGGGCCCGGCGGCCGGGGGAACGGCTCCGGCGGACCGTCCGGACCCGAGGGCCCCCGCGACGGCGACGGCGACGAGCCGATCGGACCGCCGCGCATACCGCTGCCGCGCTCCTCGGTGGAGGACACCGGGCTACCCCTGCCGGACCCCACGCCCTCGCCGGACCCCACGCCCTCGCCGGAGCCCCCGCCGCCGACGGCGGCGCCCCCGGCTGCCCTCGTGCTGGAGCACCACGTGCTCAAGGCCCTGCTCGGCGCCTGGGCGCTGGCCGCGTGCTCGGCGCAGGAGGCGCTGGCCGTCGAGGAGCACCTCGGGACGTGCGGCGCGTGCGCGGACGAGGCGCGGCGGCTGCGGGAGGCCGTGGGGCTGCTGCATCCCCCGGAGAGCCTCGACCTGGACCCGGCGCTGCGCACCCAGGTGCTGGGCGTCTGCCTGGGCCGCCGCCCGCCGCGCATCCCCGTACCGCGCTGGGCCGCCCCGTACGACGCGGAGACGGCCCGGCTGGACGCGCTGCTGCAGGACATCGGGACCGCCGACTGGCACGCGCCCGTACGGCTGCGCTGGTTCGAGGGCGCGGGGCCGGTGAGCCGGCGTACGACCGTCGCCGGGGTCATCGCGCATCTGCTGAGCGTCGACGGGCTGGTCGCGGCGGCGCTCGGCCTGGACGACCCGCTCGACGGCCCGGCCTCCAAGGACGACGGGCCCGTCGCCGGCACGCCCGCCGCGCGCACCGAGGCGTACTGGAAGGCGTCCCACTTCCCGCCCGGCCGCGCCCTGCGCGCGCCCTGGCGGCAGCAGAGCCACGACATCGTCCGCACGACGTCGTTCACGGGCGGCGGCGGCCGGGACGGCGCCGACGACTCGGGGCGCCTGGCGGTCTCGTACGGCGGCTTCGAACTGCCGCTGCGGGACGCGATGCTGGACCGGGCGTTCGAGTGCTGGATCCATGCCGAGGACATCGCCGAGGCCGTGGACTACCCGTACGAGCCGCCCTCGGGCCGCCATCTGCACGGCATGATCGACCTGGCGGCGCGCATGCTGCCCCTGTCCCTGGCCGAGCGCCGCCGGACCGGGCTGGCGTCCCCGCCCGCGCCCGGCCGCCACCTCGTACCGGCCGGCACGCCCGGCCGCAGCCTCCGCCTGGAGATCGAGGGCGCCGGCGGCGGCGAGTGGCTCATCCCCCTGGACTCCCCCGGTGCCCTCGGCTCCGCCGACCACGAGGTCGCCCACGTGGCCCTGGACGGCGTCGAGTTCTGCCGCCTCACCGCCGGCCACGTCCCCCCGGAGGAAGCGGCCGCGGGCCAGGCCGGCGACCGCGAGGCCATCCGAGACGTCCTCTTCGCCGCAGCGGCCCTGAGCCGCATGTAGAGGAACACGCGCCCGCCAGAGGGATTGGGCGCAGCCCATCAAGGGGCGCGGGGAACTGCGCGACCAGGCCCCACGCACCCGCACCCGCACCCGCCGAGCCACAGTCGCCCCCGCGCGATGAGGCGCCCCCGTCGGCGGAGCCCCTACGCGAAGACGACCGTCCGTCGGCCGTTCATCAGGATCCGCCGCTCGGCGTGCCACTTGACCGCCCGCGCCAGCGCCTGGCACTCCACGTCCCGCCCGACCGCGACCAGCCCCTCGGGCGTCACCCCGTGCCCCACCCGCTCGACCTCCTGCTCGATGATCGGCCCCTCGTCGAGGTCGGCGGTGACGTAGTGCGCCGTCGCCCCGATCAGCTTCACACCCCGCGCGTGCGCCTGGTGGTACGGCTTCGCGCCCTTGAAGCTCGGCAGGAAGGAGTGGTGGATGTTGATGATGCGGCCGCTCAGCTGCTTGCACAGGTCGTCGGAGAGGACCTGCATGTAGCGGGCCAGCACCACCAGCTCGACGTGCTCCTCACGCACGATCTCCAGCACCCGCGCCTCGGCCTGCGCCTTGGTGTCCTTGGTGACCGGAACGTGGTGGAAGGGGATCTCGTACGACCGCACCAGCTCGGCGAAGTCGGTGTGGTTGGAGATCACGGCCGCGATCTCCACCGGCAGCGCCCCGATGCTGGCCCGGAAGAGCAGGTCGTTCAGGCAGTGGCCGAACTTGCTGACCATCAGGACGACGCGCATCTTCTCGTCGGCCCGGTTGATCTGCCAGTCCATCTGGAAGGAGTCACCGATCGCCGCGAAGCTGGCCCGCAGCTTCTCCACGTTCACCGGCGCCTCCGCCGAGAAGTGGACGCGCATGAAGAACAGTCCCGTGTCGTGGTCGCCGAACTGCTGGCTGTCCTCGATGTTGCCGCCGGTCATGAAGAGGTAGCTCGACACGGCGTGCACGATGCCCGGCTTGTCCGGGCAGGCGAGGGTGAGGACGTACTGGTCGGCGGGCGCCGCGGCTCGGGTGGACTGCGCGTTCATGCCCGACAGGGTCCCATATGGCGTACCCGGACCGGCAACCGTCCCGAGGACCGGACCCCCGCCCGGCGGGCGGCCTACGCCGCCCGCGTCATGATCCGCAACACCTCCAGGGTGCGCGGCGCCGTGTCCGGGTCCTCCCCATCGCTGGCCGAGAGGCGTACGTGGGCCTCACGAGCCGCACGCACGGCCTCGGGCCAGGCGTCGTGGTCGAGGTAGGCGGAGACGGGCGCGTCCGGACCGACCTGGTGCATGATCCGCAGCACGCGCAGCACGGCGGTGTCGACGAGGGCCGCCTCCTGGGCGTCACGGAAGATCGTGCCGACGTACTTCTCGGCGGACCAGTTGTCCAGCCAGGTGTCCTCGACCAAGCGGTACACGGCGTCGGTGACGTCCCCGTACCCGTCGACGCCCGCCAGCCAGACGTTCTGCTGGAACGCGGGGTCGGAGAGCATGTGCAGCGCGGAGCGCACATTGCTGCGCCAGCGCCACCACGGCATGTCGTTCAGTGGCATGTCGCCCATGGTGGATGAGCGACGCCCGCGACGGGAAGGGGTCTCCGAGCCTTGGACGGTCATCGCTCCTGCGTTCCTCTCTGCGACCTCACGAAAATACGATCGTAGCCCTTCGCAATTCACCTCCCGGTCACCTCACGTTGCACCTCCGTCACGCCCGGGTTGGCGATGTGGCGGAATCGTGCGGAGTCATGACTGGCTTCCGGGCACGACGGACCCCTCTGTCCACAGACCTCCCCCAAGGGCTCGCCACGCGCCTGGTCAGGGCCACCACGCTGGCGGCGTGCGCGGCGCTCGTCGCCGGGTGCGGGGTCGTCCCTGGTACCACGGGGGGTACCGGGGACGGCCCCGTCACCGTCATGACCTGGGCCCCCGAGAAGACGGCCGCCACCAACAAGCCCGGCATGCCCGCGATGGCGAAGGCGTACGCCCGCTGGGTCAACGCCAACGGCGGCATCAACGGCCGCGAACTGAAGATCCTCACCTGCAACGACCACAACGAGACGGTGACCGCCGCGAAGTGCGCCCGCCGTGCCGCCGACGCGAACGTCGTCGCGGTCGTCGGGTCCTACAGCCAGCACGGCCGTTCCTACCTCGCCCCGCTGGAGTCCGCGGGCATCCCGTACATCGGCGGCTACGGCGTCACCGACGACGAGTTCGCCAGCGCGCTCTCCTACCCGGTCAACGGCGGCCAGGCCGCCCTCATGGCGGGCCTCGGCGAGCAGCTCGCCAAGGCGTGCGGCCCGGTCGCCCTCGTACGCCCCGACTCGATCGCCGGCGACCAGCTGCCGCTGCTGCTGAACTCGGGGCTGCGGACCGGGGGCCACCCGGGCTCCGAGGACCAGCTGGCGGCCGAGGACGCCACCGAGTACGGCGGGCACGCGCGGGAGGCCCTGCGGCGGGCCGCCGCCGATCCGGCCGCCCAGGGGTGTGTGGTCCCGGCGCTCGGCGACCGCACGTTCACCTTCATGGACTCCTTCCGCCGGGACCGCGCGGACTACCCGTCCGTCCGCACCGGCACCGTGCTCGGCAGCGTCGACCAGACGGTGATCGACGCGACCGGTGGCAGGTCGGGGCCGTACGAGGGGGCGTACGTCACCGGCTGGTACCCGGTGGAGACCGACAAGCGGTGGGACCGGATGAAGCGGGTGATCCGGGAGCACGCGTTCGGGGACAACCGGATCGATCCGGCGGACCCGGGTGTGCAGACCACGTGGATCGCGTACACCGTCCTGCGGACCGCCCTGGAGAAGATCGGCGGCGGCGAGGTCACCTCGCAGACGGTACGCCGTGTCCTCGACAGCGGTCTGAAGGTCACCACGGGGGGCCTCACCCCGCCGCTGCGCTGGCGCTTCGAGGACCTCATCGCCTCCGCCGGCTTCCCCCGCCTCATCAACCCCGAGGTCACCTTCCAGGTCGTCCGCAAGGGCCGGCTGGTCGCCGCCCGGCAGGACTTCGTGAACGTGGAGAAGACGCTGGTGGAGGCGGAGGGCTGAGCGTACGGCCGGGTCGGGGCGGGCCGGGGGCGGCGGACGGGCCGCCGTCGCGGCCCCGTCGCGTCACCGGAGCCGCCCGCTACTACAGCTGGACCGCCTGGCGCTGGGTCAGGCCGTACTTCGTGGCGATCGTGTTCCAGAGCTTGGCGGCCTTGGCCTTCTCGGCGCTGGCGGTGCCGCTGGCCGCGTTGCCGGCCTGGGTCTGGCCGGTGGGGCGGGCCTGGCCCTTCCGGCAGCCCTTCCTGCCTGCGGTCTGGTCGGCCCACGCGGCGTAGTGGTCGTCGGCGGAGGCGGAGGCCTGCCAGGCCTTGGTGAGCGAGGCGGTCAGGGCCTCGTGGCCGGGCAGCTTGTCGACGGACAGCTCACCGAGCCGGGTGACCAGCTCGTTGCGCTGCTTGGCCGCGTCCCGCAGATCGGTGGCGGCCTGTCCCAGGTTCGTGCAGGTCTTGATGTTGGCGACCGCCTTGATCACGCTGTTACGGCTGTTGCCGCTGTCCGCCAGCAGCTTGTCCAGCGCGACCGCCTGCTCCTTCGCCGGGTCGGCCGGCGCGGCCGCCGACTTCTCGGGCGCCCCGGTCGCCGCCACCGGCGTGTTGCCGCTCGACGACGACGTGTCACCCGACCCGGCCATCAGCGCGCCCGCCCCGATGCCGAGCACCGCGATCCCCACCCCGACGAGCGCGATGAGCGGCACCCGGGACTTCGTACGACCGCCCCCAGCGCCCCCGCTCTCCCGTCTCGCGGAGGACGACCGCCCGGTGTGGCCACCGTGCCCCCCGTGCCCGCCGTGGCCACCCGGGCCCTGCGACGGCTGCGGGGCCTGTGCGGGGTCGATCCTCGGCATCTGCTGCGTGCCCCCGGAGGCGCCCCCGGCCCCCGCGTCGCTGCGGAAGAGGCTGTCGAACACGTCCGGCTGCTGCTGCGGCTGCCGCGCACGCTGCTGCCCCGGCGCGCCGTACGGCTGCGGCGGGGCGGGCGTCTGCGCGGCCACCGGCGGTATGAACTGCGTCGGCTGGGCGTCCGGGTTCCCGCCCGGCATCGCGTGCGGGGGCTGTCCGGGATGGCCGGGGGACGGCAGCGGCCCGGCACCGTGGTCCGGCACCCGCCCGAGGTACGCCGTCGCGTCGGCCGTCGCCTCCGGCGGCAGCGCGCCCGGCCCGACCGGCGGCAGGAACTGCGTGGCGGCCTCCGCGGCGGGCGCCTGCGCGGCCACCGGCGGTATGTACTGCGTGGCCCCCTCGTCCATCGGCATGGCCCCGGCGGCCGGTACCGGGGGGATGTACTGGGTGACCCCTTCGTCCATGGGTCCCTGCGGCATCGCGACCTCACCCGCGACCGGCGGCAGGGGCGCGCCCGAGCCCGCGCCGCCGTACCCGCCGTGGCCGTACGCCTGCCCCTGGGAGCCCTCGGGCGGCAGCGGGGTCCCGCCCTGGGTGCCGTACGCGCTCTGGGCTCCGTAAGCGGCCTGGGCGCCGTACGCGTCGTACGCGCCCTGGTTCCCCTGGCCGCCCCACTCCGGCGCGGACGGCGCGCTGTTCCAGTGGCCGACGGGCGCGGCGGCCTCCTCGGAGCCCCACCGCGCGCTCTGGTCCCAGGGCTGGGGCTGGGGCTGAGGCTGGGGCGGGGCCGGCGGCAGCGGCGCCGGTGGCAGATCGCTCGGGTGGAGCGGCGCCCCACCGTCCGAGGGCAGCACGATGCCTTCGCGCGCGGTACGCGCCGAGGGCTCCTCGCCCTGTCCACTCTGCGTCACCGAGACTCCTACGAATGGGGGACTTGCGGAATCGTCGGCTCACGCTACCGGTTCCGGATGACGGCCTTGCACCACCCGCGCCCCGACGAGGGGCCGAAGCCTCCCCAGGGGCGCGGCACACCGCGCGAGCCGTCCCAGTACCCCCTCCGCGGCGCTCTACGCCGCCTGCAGGTCCATCCGCGCCCCGAACTCCCTGACCACCGCCTCCTCCCGGAACGGCTCCAGCCGCTGCTGGAACTCGTCCAGGTACTCGGCCCCGCGGTTCGACCGCAGCGATCCCAGCAGCTCCACGGCCTTCATCCCCGTGTGACAGGCCTGTTCGATCTCCCGCTGCTGCACCTGCGCCGTGGCGAGGAGCACATACCCGATCGCCCGCCGCCGGGCCCGTGACTCCGGATGCCTGGCCAACGACTCCTCGGCCCGCCGGGCGGCCGCCTCGGCCTGCCCCAGATCCCGGTGGCAGTGCGCCAACTCGTCGGCGAGATATGCCTCGTCGAAGTGCTTGATCCACACCGGGTCGTCCCCGGCCGAGGGGTCCGCGCCCTCCAGCGCCTCCACGGCCCGCCCCGCCGCGGCCTGCGCGGCGCGCGCGTCGCCCATCAGCGCGTGCCCGCGCGCCTCCGCGGCGTGGAACATCGACTCCGCGCGCGGAGTGGCCCGCCCTCGCGCCCCCTCCTGCGCCGCCCGCGCCAACTGCGCGATCTCCCGCGGGTTCCCGAGCTGTGCGGCGAGGTGGCTCATGGACGCGGCGAGGACGTAACCGCCGTACGCGCGGTCGCCCGCGGCCTGGGCGAGGCGGAGCGCCTGGATGTAGTACCGCTGGGCGAGGCCGGGTTGCCCGGTGTCGACGGCCATGTACCCGGCGAGTTCGGTCAGCCGGGCGACCGCGGCGAACAACTCCCGTCCCACCGCCTCCCGGTAGGACCCGGCGAGCAGCCCCGAGACGACACTGTTCAGGTAGTGCACGACGACCGGCCGCACATGCCCGCTGCCGTACTGGTGGTCGAGGTCGACGAGCGCCTGGGTCATCGCGCGCACGGCGTCCACGTCGGCCGACCCCACCCGGGGCCCCGCCGTGCGGGCCACCTGGGCGTCCGGCGCGGAGATCAGCCAGTCCCGGCTGGGTTCGACGAGCGCGGAGGCGGCGACGGACGAGCCGGAGAGGAAGTCCCGCCGCCCCACGTCGCTGCGCCACAGCTCGCAGACCTGCTCGATCGCCCCGAGCACCGTCGGCGAGAACTGCAGACCGACTCCGGACGCCAGGTTCTTGCCGTTGGCCATGCCGATCTCGTCGATCGTGACCGTCCGGCCCAGTTTGCGGCCGAGGGCCTCGGCGATGATCGCGGGCGCCCGGCCCCTCGGCTGCTGTCCCCTCAGCCAGCGGGCCACGGACGTCTTGTCGTAGCGGAGATCGAGGCCGTGCTCCGCGCCGCACATGTTGACCCGCCGGGCCAGTCCAGCGTTGGAACAGCCCGCTTCCTGGATGAGCGCCTGCAGTCGTTCGTTCGGCTGCCTGGCGACGAGCGGCCTTGCGGCCATGGCGTACCCCCTGTGGCTGTGGTGCCTTGCCCACGCACCGAGTTGACGTGTCCTCAACGGCCGACTCCTCTCGCATAGGTGTACCCACCTGTCGAAAGGATCCGGCCTCGAAGATCAATGCCCCGCCGACATACCGAAGATGCGAGACATACCAGGATTGCCGGGGTAAACACGGATGCTGTACCCCACACGTGGCTACCCGGCTCACTTCGTGATCCCGCCCGCGCGCCCCCGCCCGTGCGCCCATGCGCCCCGGGCCGATCGGCGATGCTCTCCCCCGCGCATGTGACTTCCGTAACCCCTGATGACCGCTAGAGTTGTGTTCATCGTGGAAGAGACCATCGCGGGCCCTGAAGCTGCCCACATCCCGAAGCAGCGCGGCGAATCGCTGCTGGACACCGCCGTTCGATACGCCGAAGAACGCCACTGGGACGTGTTCCCCGGTACGTGGCTGGAAGCCGTCGACGGGGTGCAGCACTGCTCCTGTGGCAGCACGGCGTGCGCCACCCCCGGCGCGCACCCGGCGCGCGAGGACTGGGCGACCCAGGCGACAGGCAGTGCGACCGTCGCACGCCGTCTGTGGTCGAGTCAGCCCACCGCGTCGATCCTGCTGCCGACGGGCCATACGTTCGACACGATCGACGTTCCCGAGACGGCCGGTCTGCTGGCGCTGGCCCGCATGGAACGCATGGAGCTGACCCTCGGCCCGGTGACCTGGACACCGGACCGCCGGATGCACTTCTTCGTGCTGCCCGGCGCCTCCGTCAAGGTCCCCGATCTCGTACGGAAGTTGGGCTGGTCGCCGCTGGCGCTCGACCTCAAGGCCCTGGGCGAGGGCGAGTACGTGGCGGCTCCGCCGACGCGGTACGGGTCGCGGGGGGCCGTGCAGTGGGCCCGGCGCCCCACGCCGGCGAACCGGTGGCTGCCGGACGCGGAGGAACTGATCTCGCCGCTCGCCTACGCGTGCGGCCGGGACGGACGGCGCTGACTTCCCCGAGCGGTTCGGGGCGGCCCTGCCCCCCCGCCCGCCCAGGGGTTGCCCTGGTGCCTCTTCCCTGTCCCTAGGGTGTCGTCATGACCGAGGACACCTTCTGGAACGTGCCGGAGGATCACGAAGTGGTCCGGTACGGGGAGTTCTTCCTGACCGTGATCCGTGCGCCGCTGCCGGGCGGCTCGGCCGTCCTGCCCGCCCATGACCCGGCGCGGGCACGGGAGTTCGTGTACTCGTTCGGGACCGTCGACGCCGTTCGTGAGGAACTCGCCCCCGTGAGCGCCACCGACGCCGTCGGCCTGGCGACCCGGGCGGATCTCGACATCGTCCGGGTCGGATGCTGGGGCGCGGTGACCGAGGTCGTCGATCCGGCTCTGGGGAACACCGGGGACGACGTCCCGTTGTGGGAGTGCGCGGCGGCGCTGCGCGAACGGTACCCGGACGCGGCGGTGATCGGGGCGGCCACGGTCGAGCACCACGTGACGTACGGGGCGTGGGCGATCGCGCATCCCGACGGACCCGCCGTCTTAAACCCGGACCAGCCGGACACGATCATGGACTCGACGTTCGCGTCCACCGACGCCGGCCGGGTGCTGCTGGAGGCGGACCTCCGGCTCAAGCACGACTTCTACAAGGCCCTCGACCCCAAGACCGAGGTCGGCGAGCGGGCCTGGGCCCAGATGGCCCGGCGCGACGGCTGACCCTGCCTGCACTCGCTGCGCAACTGGATCGAGCCCGACACGGCGAAGGTGCGCGAGCAGGACGGCGGCATCTACATCCTCGACGCCCCGCTGAAGCTGCAGACCGAGCCGATGGACATCAGCACCCCCGGCCCCGGCGGCGCGGGCTGCGACCTGACCAAGGCCGAGACCGAGCAGAACGACCGCGTCCTGAAGAACACGATCGTCCCGCTGGTCGAGAAATGGATCAACACCGGCCCGGACTACGCCGACCTGCGCCGCGTCTACACCTCGCGGGTCGCCGCCGAGTGGATCCGGCAGAAGGACCAGCAGAGGCCCACCGACTACCGGAAGATCATCAACAGCGACGACGTCAGCCGCTGGCCGCTGCGCGCCCCCAACCAGAACTGGAAGAAGACCGACGTCTACGACCGGTACGTCAAGATCTTCAAGGAGGGCGAGTTCAAGTACGAGATCAGCAACGGGCAGGACGTGTACGTCTACACCGTGGGCGGCGTCGACTTCTCCAAGTCGCCCAAGCGGAACGTGACCCGGGTGCAGTTCGACCTCGAACACCCCGGCCTGGACAGGACGACGAGAACCAGCGTCCGGACGGTGACGACGTACCGGGACACCGACACCGTCTTCCTGGGTGGCAGCGGCAACAGCGCCCGGCCCGGCCCCGGCGACGAGGACCCGGCACCCGAACCGACACCCGGCGGCCCCGGAAAGCCGAAGCCGAGCGACACCCCGTCGACCCCGGCGCCCACCCCCTCCACCCCCGGCGGCGGTGACCCGCAGCCCCCGCCGGCCAACCGGCCCGACCCGGACGGCGGCCTCGCCGACACCGGCGCCGGTCTGCCGGTCGGGCTGCTGTCGGGCCTCGCGGCGGCGGTCGTCGCGGCGGGCGGCGCTCTGGTGTGGTGGATGCGCCGGCGCAGGACCGCGCCGGACGCACGGCCGTAGGGCGTGAGGGAACTGCCGTAGACCAGGAGACGAGGAGGGCGAGGCAGGACCAGGAAGGGCCCCGGAGCGACGGCGAACTCCAGGGGCCCTTCCGCTCCGTCGGGCGTCAGTCCGCGAAGCCGTCCAGGAACGGCTCTATCGCCGCGCGCCACGCGTCCGGCTGGTCGTAGTGGACGAGGTGGCCCGCGTCGGCGACCTCGGCGTACTGGCCGTGGGGCAGCACGCGGACCATCTCCTGGGACTCGGCGCGGCCCAGCTCGCCGTCGAGGCCACGGACGACGAGGGCGGGGCAGCGGACCTGGGTCAGCTCCTCCCAGTGCGCGTCGTACACCCACGTCTCACGGGTCTTCAGCATCTGCTCGGGGTCGAAGACGGGCCGCCAGCCGTCCGGGCCCTCGTGCATGACCTCGGCGTAGAACTCGCCGCGGGACGGGCTCGGACGCTCCACCCAGGGGTCGTCCTCTCCGAACCACTTGCGGACGTCGGCGAGCGTGGCGAAGGGCAGCGGCCAGGCCTTGAACCAGTTCTCCCACTCGCGCTGCGAGGCGGCGCCCAGTGCCGAGGCCCGCATGTCGCAGATGATCAGGCCGCGCACCAGGTCCGGGCGGCGGGCGGCCAGTTGCCAGGCGGTCAGCGCGCCCATGGCGTGGCCTATGAGGACGACCGGGCCGAGGCCCAGTTGTTCGACGGCGGCCTCGGCGTCCTCGACGTAGGCCTCCCGGGTGTACGCGGCCTGTTCGGGCTTGGCGCTCTGGCCGTGGCCGCGCTGGTCCAGTGCGACGGCGCGGTGCCGTTCGGAGAGCCAGCGGGCGGTGGGGGCCCAGTGGGAGGCGCGGCCCATGAGGCCGTGCAGTAACAGCACCCCCGGCCGGGGCTCGTGTTCACCGGACTTGGGCGGTTCGTCGAACTCCCAGGCGGCGAGACTCACGCCGTCCGCTCCCGTCACGTCGATACGCCGCACCATTGGCACCCCCCAGACTCCCGCCCGGACCGCTCGCTCCCGCCTCGTGTACCCACTTCGAGCCGGTCGGTCCACTCGTCCCCACTGCTGTCGTTCCGTTGTTCCGCTGCTGCTGCTACCGCTTCCCCGCCGCATCCGCCGTCGCTCCCGCCGCCGTCGCCCTGTGCGCGCCGCTCGGACGACGGGCACTTGTGTTACAGCGTGCATATCGGTTGACACGTTACGTGTGGGGCGTGCGCATCAGTTATGGCACGAGTCACGCGACGCCACGCCGCACACGTTATCGAATACACATTCGAAGATGCCGCTCTGGGCGACAACACCCCTCATTCGAGTGACCTCCCTCAAGGATTGCCCGCCGCCGCCGAGGGGAGATCTTCAACGGGAGGCGGACCGCTCGGGGACAACGGTCCGAGGGGAATGACCCTGGGAGCTCGGGGCTCCGGGTCAGCACAGGGGAGGACAGGCCCCGGCGCCGTGTGGCGCCGGGGCCCTCCTCACGTCCACGGCACATCACGCCCTGCCCCCTCCCCTACCACCGGAGATCCGCCGTCTCGGGCGGCCAAGAGCCCCTCAGGTCATATGCCTCACGCGCAAGCCTCGCATGCGCACGGGCCGCGCGCTGCGATTCGGCGCACTGAATCTTCGTTACGCCAGGATCCCGGACGCGGACCTCGGCAGCTCACAACTTCCCCTCCAGCAACGGGAGTTGGCAGGTGATACGAACACCCGTCGGCACACCCCGAACAACGACGACCAGAAGCCGCCACGAACCGGCACCGACGACCGAACTCGGCCGGTACACGACGTCGGCGGCCGAAATTCACCGGTGCGGCACCCGTGTCGGTACGGGGCCATGCACGGATCCCGGCACGGCAGCACTCGCGGCGGCGGTCGACGGTCGACGGTCGGGGGCAGGCGGTGTGCGACGGCGAGGTGCGCGGGCCACGGCGTCCTCGGCGGCGAGGGCCGCGGGCCGCCGCCGCACGTGACGCGCCAGCGTCATCGCCGGCGCCGAGCCCGGAAACCGCGGTGCGCCACACCGGTCGGTACGGTCCCGGCACACCCGAGGGCCGAGGCGGAGAACCGGCAGCGCGCGCGGCGGCATCGGCGGCCTGGAGCGGTCTGGTGTGGCGCCGGGGACCGCGGGGCCCGGCACCTGCCGGAGACGGGGACGGAGGCCGCAGGCGCGCATCGGGTGGGCAGCACGGCGGGGCGCGAGGGGGCAACGGCCGGCGCCGATGCCGGGATCCGCCGGCGTTCGGTACCGGTCCCGGCGGCCTCTTCAGCCGGGACCGAAGACCGCCGCCGCACCCGACGCGTCGGCGGCATCGGGCCCCGCGGGGCCTGCCCCGGCACTCCTCGGCGGTGGACGAGGAGAGCCGGCGCCGCGCGTGCCTACCCGGCGAGGCAGACGGCGACGCCGGTACCGGTGGGTGGCGTCGGGGTGCGGGAGGGCGCCCCTACCGCGGCCGGGGCGGTGGAGGCGAGGGCGGCTTCGGGCGGGGCGAGGTCAGCGCTTGGCGACGAACACGTGGGAGGCCACGTCCGCCTCCAGCTCCGCCGCCTCGCCGCCGCTGCCCACCAGGACACCGCCGGCCGCCTCCGTCACGCTCACCACGGAACCGGGCTGCACGCCCGCGCGGCGCAGCGTGTACATCAGCTGGGCGTCCGTCTGGATGGGCTCGCCGATCCGGCGTACGACGACGGTCTTGCCCTCCGTGCCCGGGTCGAGGTCGGCCAGCGACACCATGCCCTCGTCCAGGAAGGGGTCGGCGCCGTCCTTCTCGCCCAGCTCCTCCAGACCCGGGATCGGGTTGCCGTACGGCGACTCGGTCGGGTGGCGCAGCAGCTCCAGGACGCGGCGCTCGACCGCCTCGCTCATCACGTGCTCCCAGCGACACGCCTCCGCGTGCACCTGCTCCCACTCCAGGCCGATCACGTCGACGAGCAGACACTCCGCGAGGCGGTGCTTGCGCATCACGCGCGTCGCCAGCCGACGACCCTCCTCGGTCAGCTCCAGGTGACGGTCCGCGGCGACGCCCACCAGGCCGTCGCGCTCCATGCGCGCGACCGTCTGGCTCACCGTCGGGCCGCTCTGGTCGAGCCGCTCGGCGATCCGGGCACGCATGGGGACCACACCTTCCTCTTCCAGCTCGAGGATGGTGCGGAGATACATCTCCGTCGTATCGATCAGTCCGGACATACGTGCCCCTCGATGTGATCCAGCCGGAGGCTTCGACGGCCATACCGGCTTGCTGCGGCTTGCTGCGCTGGCCCTGGACCCAATTCTTACGCATCCGACCGACAACCGGGTGGTGCCGGGGGAACGACGGCGGCATGACTCGCGTCGGGTGGCCGATTTGTTACCTGACACCCCTTTCTCGACGCACAGAGGAGGAGCCGGACCGCTTCGGTCCGGGGACGGGCGCGAACCGCACGTGGCCGGTCACCACCGCTCAGCCACCGCCATATTGACACCCTTCTGGTCCAGACCTTTAACGTGATCCGCGACACTCAGGACTCGGCAGCAGGTGAAGGGGTCGGCGCATGGGACTGGACGGCGGCACGGCGGGTGGGCGGTTCCTCGACGCGGCGATCGGGCTGCTGGAACGCGTACGGGACGAGGAGGGGCAGACGGTCGTCGCGGCCGGTGAGCTGATCGCGGACACCGTCGCCGACGGCGGCCGCCTCTTCGCGTTCGGGGCCGGACACTCCTCCCTCGCCGCCCAGGACCTCGTCTACCGCGCCGGCGGCCTCGCCCTGATGAACCTGCTGGCCGTCCCCGGCACACTCGGCGTCGACGTACTCCCCGCGACCCTCGGCTCGGCACTGGAACGGGTCGACGGACTGGCGGCCGCCGTCCTCGACAACAGCCCGCTGCGCGCGGGCGACCTGCTCGTCGTGATCTCCCTCTCCGGACGCAACGCCCTGCCCGTGGAGATGGCCACGCACGCCCGGGAACGAGGAGTGAAGGTCATCGGCCTCACCTCCGTCGCCTACGCCACGGCGACGACTTCACGCCACTCGTCCGGCACCTTCCTCAAGGACCACTGCGACCTCGTCCTCGACTCGAAGATCGCGGTCGGCGACGCCGAACTCACCCTCGACACCATCCCCGCCCCCTTCGCCCCGGCCTCCACCGTCGTCACCTCCGCGATCCTCCAGTCGGTCATGGCCACCGCAGCCGCCTCCCTCGCGGACCGGGGCATCGAGCCACCCCTGCTCCGCTCCGGCAACGTCGACGGCGGCCTCGACTGGAACGACCGGATCATGCGGGAGTACGGAGATCGCATCTTCTACCTGCGCTGACTGAGCAACCGGGTTCGTGGGAACGTTGAGAAGGGTGAGGAGGAAATCCCGCGAACAACGATTTCGTCCAAATCTTGCGTGAACCAGATGTGGGCTGGGTCACGTTCGAGTTGAATGAAGGCCAGTGAGCGAACCGACGCGCCGTACACGCCGTACACGCGGACGTAACGCAGCCTGCAGGGGGTTCAGGTGAGTGCTTCCCGCCGTCGTGGGACCACCGACGAGCTCGGACCCGACGAGCCCGAGCGGAACGGTCCCACGGACAAGAACACGAAGGACGCCAAGAACACCGAGGACACCGACGACAACGAGGGCACGGTGAACACCGAGGACACCGACGGCACCGGAGGATCCACGGAACCCGGCGGCTCGGATCTCCTCGCCGCCCTGCTGGACGGCATGGACGCCGCCCTCTGCGCCTTCGACGCCGACGGCGTCGTCACCCACTGGAACCGCGAGGCCGAACGCATCCTCGGCTGGACCCCGGACGAGGCCGTGGGCCGCCGCGGCTTCGCCGGATGGGCCGTACGGACCGCCGACGCCGAGGAGATCGAGGGGCGGCTGATGGCCGCCATGCACGCCGCCGGCCGGCAGGTGCACGAGTTCGCCCTGGTCACCAAGGACGGCGGACGCGTCCTCGTCCGCACCCAGTCCGCCGCCGTACCCGGACCCGACGGCAAGCCCGCCGGCCTCTACTGCGCCTTCAGCGAGGTCCACGCGCAGATCGACCTCGAACGCTCCATCGCCCTCAGCGAGGCCCTCTTCGAGGACGCGTCCTGGGGCGTCGTCCTCGTCGACGCCGACCTGCGCCCCGCCGTCGTCAACGCCCACGCGGCCCGCTCCCTCGGCATCGGCCGCACGGCCGTCCTCGGACGCCCCCTCGGCGAACTGCTCGCCCAGGGCGTCGAGGAACTGGAGAGCGCCCTCACCCACGTCCTCGCCGAGGGCGCCCCGCCCGCGCCCGCCGAGATCTGGGTCGGTGTCCGCACCCCCGACGGCGAGAAGCGCAGGTGCTGGCGCAGCGGCTTCCTCCGCCTCTCCTCGCCACTGGCCGAGGAACCGGTTCCCCTCGGCGTCGGCTGGCTCTTCCAGGACATCACCGAATCCAAACAGGGCGAGCAGGAGGCCGCGCAGCTCCGCTTCCGCGTCAACCAGCTCCACCGGGCCGCCCGCGCCGCCGCCGAGTGCGAGGACCCCGGCGAGGCCGCCACCGTCCACCTCGACTTCGCCCTTGCCGGCTTCGCCGACCACGCCCTCATCGACCGGGTCTCCGGCGGCTCCCTCGCCGACGGCGAAGGCCCCGCCCGCCTGGTACGCGCCGCCGCCACCCCCTCCGGCCGGCCCGGCCCCAGCCATCTCGCCGGCCACGCCGGCATCCCGGTCCGCTACGGCCCCGGCCACCCGGCCCTCCAATGCGTCGACCGGGCCGGCTCGGTCCGCGCCAGCGCCGGTTCGGCCACCCCGGAAGCGGCCCGCGAATGGGCCACCGGACGCCAGTGGCCCCCGGAGAGCGTCCACGCCCTCTGCGCGGTCCTCCGCAGCCGGGGCCGCACCCTCGGCGTGGTCACCTTCCTGCGCACCGCCGGCCGCACCCCCTTCGAACGCTCCGACGCCACCTACGCCGAGGGCGTCGCCCTGCGCATCGCCACGGCCCTGGACCTCGAAGCCCTGGAGAGGTCGTCGGAGTAGGGAGTGTGAGTGGCCGCGCGGCAGGGGAACCAAGGACTCGCGTCCGCTGATCGTCCCGGCGGAGAATCCCCGCATGGCTGTCATCCACCACACCACGCTGAAGCCCACCAAGCTCGAACTCCTGGCCTCCTGGCTGCCCACCCGCCCCTGGTACGTCGGCGGTCCGGACGCCCCGGTACTGACCAGGGCCGGCGGCTTCCGGCTCGACGACCCCGAGGGCGAGGTCGGCATCGAGTTCATGGTCGCCACCGACACCTCCGGCCCCACCCCGGTCCACTACCTGGTCCCCCTCACCTACCGGGGCGCCCCTCTCCCCGACGCCGACCACGCCCTCGTCGGCACGATGGAACACGGCGTCCTGGGCAGGCGCTGGGCCTACGACGGCTGCCACGACCCGGTGCTGCTCAGCCAGCTCCTCGCCCTGTTCGAGGGCCGCGCCGAACCCCAGGCCCAGAGCCTCACCGACACCCCGGACCACGAGGTCACCTGGGCCTACACCGGCGACAGCCCGCTTTCCCTGGAAGCACTCACCCCCACCGACGACCACGAGAGCACCCGGCTCCCCGTCCTGCCCGCCACCACGCTCCAGATCAACCGGATCCTGCGACCCGCCCAGGACAGTCCCGTCGACCGCGCCGAGGGGACTACGGGACACCTCGTAGGCCACTGGGGCCTGACCGAGGGCAGCCTGGCGCGCGGGCTCTTCGCGGTGGTGCGCAGAAACCCTGAGGTCTGAAACGGGATCGGCATTCCCGCACAGCGGAGGCGACCGTCCGTGGAAAATCACTTGAGCACCGTCGCCTCGGTTCCTAATGTGGGACCCACGCCGAAAGGAGGTGATCGGGTACATGTGTGAAACCCGGACGCGCGAGGTGGCTGCGGGCTAGCAGCCCGTCACCATACTCAGTGCGGTGTCGGACCAGCGTGTGATCTGAGCACGTCAGCCGGCCCAATCTCAAGCAGTCACCCGACCCGCAGGCTCGCCGGTACGTCCGGCCGGCTTCTCCGCCCCTGGGCGGAGGGACCCAGAGTCTGCGGGTCGTCTGCGTTTCGTAGGGCGCAGTATGCTTTCACCATGCTTCCGATACTCGTTCGACGCCGGCACGTGGACTTCGTGCGCGTCACGAGCATGGGCTGTCGGCCTTCCGTCTGACCTCGGAACCCGGCCCCCAGCACTCCCCTTCTCCTCTCGGACGCATCTCATGACGAACTCGGCGACGGCATCGTCGTCCCTCCAGCTGCCCATCATCGATCTCTCCGCCGCCGATCGCGGACCGGAGGCGCGGGCGCTGTTGCACGCGCAGTTGCACAGTGCCGCGCATGACGTGGGTTTCTTCCAGCTCGTCGGCCACGGGGTGAGTGAGGAGGAGACCCGGCGGCTCACCGGAGCCATGCGGCGGTTCTTCGCCCTGCCGGAGGCCGAGCGGCTCGCCATCGACAACGTCAACTCGCCGCATTTCCGGGGGTACACGCGCACCGGCGACGAGCGGACGGGCGGCAGCCGGGACTGGCGGGACCAGCTGGACATCGGGGCCGAGCGGGCCGCGCGTCCGCCGGGGGACGGGGAGCCCGCCTACTGGTGGCTGCAGGGGCCCAACCAGTGGCCCGGCTCCCTGCCGGAGCTGCGGGACGCCGCCCTCGCGTGGATCGACCGGCTCGGTTCCGTGGCGCAGCGGCTGCTGCGTGAGCTGCTGGTGTCCATCGGGGCGCCCGCCGACTTCTACGACCCGGTCTTCGGGGAGCGGGCGCATCCGCATCTGAAGCTGGTGCGGTACCCGGGGAGCTCGGGGGACGGTGCCGATCAGGGGGTGGGGACCCACAAGGACTACGGGTTCCTGACGCTGCTGTTGCAGGACCGGGTCGGTGGGCTGCAGGTGGAGCGCGCGGACGGGCTGTTCCACGATGTGCCGCCGGTCCCGGGGGCGTTCGTGGTGAACCTCGGGGAGCTGCTGGAGGTGGCGACGAACGGCTATCTGCTCGCCACCCGGCACCGGGTCGTCAGTCCGGCGGGGGCGACCGAGCGTTTCTCGGTGCCGTTCTTCTACAACCCCCGCCTCGACGCGCGGGTCGACCCCCTCGTCTTCCCGTATGCGTCCGTCGCGCCCGGCGTGACCGACGATCCGGGGAATCCGCTGTTCGCCGAGTACGGGTTCAACGAGCTGAAGGGGAAGCTGCGGGCGCATCCGCTGGTCGCGGAGCGGCATCACGCGGGACTGCTCAGCCCCGCGTGATGCCTCGGGGCCGAGCTGCTCCGCGAGGCTGGGCTAGCTCGCGATGTCCTCGAACCCGGCGATCTCCTGCGGGCTGCGCGCGGGTGGGCCCACGTAGCGGGCGGAGGGGCGGACGAGGCGGCCGGTGCGCTTCTGTTCGAGGATGTGGGCGGACCAGCCGGCCGTGCGGGCGCAGGTGAACATCGAGGTGAACATGTGCGCCGGGACCTCGGCGAAGTCGAGGACGATCGCGGCCCAGAACTCGACGTTCGTGGCGAGGACGCGGTCGGGGCGGCGGGCGTGGAGTTCGGCGAGGGCCGCCTTCTCCAGGGCCTCGGCGACCTCGAAGCGGGGGGCGCCGAGGTCGCGGGCGGTGCGGCGCAGGACGCGGGCGCGGGGGTCCTCGGCGCGGTAGACGCGGTGGCCGAAGCCCATGAGGCGTTCGCCCTTGTCGAGTGCCTGTTTGACGTAGGCGTCGGCGTCGCCCGTGCGTTCGATCTCTTCGATCATGCCGAGGACGCGGGAGGGGGCGCCGCCGTGCAGGGGGCCGGACATGGCGCCCACCGCTCCGGAGAGGGCGGCCGCCACGTCGGCGCCGGTCGAGGCGATGACGCGGGCGGTGAAGGTGGAGGCGTTCATGCCGTGCTCGGCCGCCGAGGTCCAGTAGGCGTCGACCGCCGCGACGTGCTTGGGGTCGGGTTCGCCGCGCCAGCGGATCATGAAGCGTTCGACGACGGACTGGGCCTTGTCGATCTCGCGCTGCGGGACCATGGGGTGGCCCTGGCCCCGGGCGGACTGGGCGACGTAGGAGAGGGCCATGACGGCGGCGCGGGCGAGGTCGGCGCGGGCCTGCTCCTCGTCGATGTCGAGGAGGGGTTTGAGGCCCCAGACCGGGGCGAGCATGGCGAGCGCGGACTGGACGTCGACGCGGATGTCGCCGGAGTGGACGGGGATGGGGAACGGCTCGGCGGGCGGGAGGCCGGGGCGGAAGGCGCCGTCGACGAGGAGGCCCCAGACGTTGCCGAACGAGACGTGGCCGACCAGATCCTCGATGTCGACGCCCCGGTAGCGGAGGGCGCCGCCTTCCTCGTCCGGTTCGGCGATCTCCGTCTCGAACGCGACGACTCCTTCGAGCCCGGGTACGAAGTCGGACATCAGGCGGCTCCTCTTGATGTGTGCGACAGGGGTTCCAAAACCATACGCCTGAGTGCCAGGTTTGGGGAGAGTCTGCGGCACTCAGTGCCACTTCTCCTCCACCGGACCGTTGATACGGCAGGATGACCATGTGAACGATCACGACCCCGCCGTCATGCGCAAGCAGTACCGCGCGGACGGTCTCGACGAGAGCGAGCTGGCCGGCGACCCCATGGAGCAGTTCGCGCGGTGGTTCGGGCAGGCCGCGCGGGAGGGCGCGGTGTTCGAACCGAACGCCATGGTCGTGTCGACCGCGGACGCCGAGGGACGGCCGAGTTCCCGGACGGTGCTGATGAAGGCGTACGACGCGCGGGGCTTCGTCTTCTACACGAACTACGGCTCCCGCAAGGCCCGTGATCTGGACGAGAACCCGCATGTCTCGTTGCTCTTTCCCTGGCACGGGATCGCCCGGCAGGTGATCGTGACGGGTACCGCGCTGCGGACCGGGCGGGACGAGACGGCGGCGTACTTCCGGACGCGTCCGCATGGTTCGCAGCTGGGGGCGTGGGCCAGCGCGCAGTCGTCGGTGATCTCCTCCCGGGCCGAACTGGACGCCGCGTACGAGGAGTTGCACGCCCGCTACCCGGAGGGCGAGCAGGTTCCGGTGCCGCCGGACTGGGGTGGTTTCCGGGTGACGCCGCGGACGGTGGAGTTCTGGCAGGGCCGGGGGAACCGGCTGCACGACCGGCTGCGGTACACGGCGGAGGCGGACGGGTCGTGGCGGGTGGAGCGGCTGAGTCCGTAGCCGCCGAGTCCCGGGGCGCGCCCCCGGGACCTCAACCCAGGGCCTTGTCCAGCAGGGCCGCCCACTGGGCCACCACGCGGTCGCGGCGGCCGGAGTCGTCGGTGAGGAGGTTGGCGAGGCCGAGCCCGCGGGCCATGTCGAGGAGGCCCTGCACGGTTTCGCGGACGCCGGGGACGGTCTCGTCGGCGCGCAGCAGCTCGACGGCGATGCGGTGGGTCTCGCGGCCGACCCGGGCTTCGAGTTCGGTGACGCGGCAGCGGAGCTGCTCCTCGTCGGAGGCGGCGACCCAGAGGTGGAGGGCGGCCCGGAAGAGGGGGCCGGTGAAGAGGTCCACGACGGCGGCGACGACGGCCCGGCGGTCGGCGGTGCCCTCGGGGAAGAGGGCGCGCAGGGCGAGGGAGCGTTCCTCGGCGACGTACTCGACGGCGGCGGTGAACAGGTCCTCGCGGGTGCGGAAGTGGTGCTGGGCGGCGCCGCGGGAGACGCCGGCGCGTTCGGCGACGACGGAGACGGTGGAGCCGGCCCAGCCGTGTTCGGCGAGGCAGGACACGGCGGCCTCCAGGAGCCGCTTGCGGGTGACCCGGCTGCGGTCCTGCTTGGGCCCCCGGTCCGCCACCGGGCCGGCGTCGGTACCCGTATCGGTCTCGGCGTCGATCCCGGTCTCCGTCTCGGCGCCGATCCCGGTCTCGGCGTCGGTCTCGTCGGAGGCGCCCACCGCGCTCACAGCACCCATCCCGGTTCCCGTCTTTCGAGGAAGGCCGTCATGCCCTCGCGGGCGTCGGCGGAGACGAACAGGCGGGACGAGAGCCGGGTCAGTTCGCCCGCGTCCACGTCGAAGTTCTCCAGCACCTTAGCCGTGAGCAGGTGTTTCGTCTCCGCCAGGGCCCTCGGTGAAGCCCGGCGCAGGCCGTCGAGGACGGGTTCGAGCACGTCGTCGACGTCGGCGCCGGTGGTGGTGAGCAGGCCGATGCGGGCGGCTTCGGCCGGGCCGAAGCGCTCGCCGGTGAGGTAATAGCGCGCCAGGGCGCGCGGGTCGGTGCGGGGGCGCAGGGTGAGGGAGATGACGGCGGGCGCGACCCCGATGCGGACCTCGGTGAGGGCGAAGGTGGCCTCGGGTCCGGCGGCGGCGATGTCGCAGGCCCCGAGCAGGCCGAGGCCGCCCGCGCGGACGTGCCCGGTCACCCGGGCGACGACGGGCTTGGGCAGTTCGAGGATCAGGCGGAGCAGAGCGACCAGGGCCGCCGGGTCGGGCGGGTCGCGCAGGTCGGCGCCGGCGCAGAAGGTGGTGCCGGTGTGGGTGAGGACGACGGCTCGTACGGTGTCGTCCTTGCCGCACCGGTCGAGGCCGTCGCGGAGTTCGGCGACGAGGGCGGCCGAGAGGGCGTTGCGGTGGGCCGGGGCGTCGAGGGCGAGGGTGGTGATGCCCCGGTGGTGCGCGGTGCGCACGAGGGGGTGGGGGTCCGTCACAGGCGCTCCCTGAGTTCGCGGCGGAGGATCTTCCCGGAGGCCGCGCGGGGCACGGCGTCGATGAAGGTGACGTGGCGGACGCGTTTGTAGGGGGCGACGCGTTCGGCGACGTACATCATGATCTCGCCCTCGGAGGGTGCGCGGTCCGTGGGGCGGCGGACGACGAAGGCGTGCGGGACCTCGTTGCCGTGGCCGTCGTAGTGGCCGATGACGGCGGCGTCGGCGATGCCGGGGTGGGTGACGAGAAGGGCTTCGAGTTCGGCGGGGGCGACCTGGAACCCCTTGTACTTGATCAGTTCCTTGACGCGGTCGACGACGTACAGCCAGCCGTCGGCGTCGGTGTGGCCGATGTCGCCGGTGGAGAGCCAGCCGTCGGCGTCGATCATGTCGGCGGTGGCCTCGGGGCGGCCCAGGTAGCCCTTCATGACCTGGGGGCCCCGGATGACGATCTCGCCCGGTTCGCCGGGGCCGAGGTCCTTGCCGGGGTCGTCGAGGGAGACGATCCGCATCTCGGTGCCGGCGATGAGTTTGCCGACGGTGCCGGGGGGCGCCGACGCGGCCCGGTCGAGGGGCACGATGTGGGAGCAGGGGGAGAGTTCGGTCATGCCGTAGCCCTGGACGACCGGCGGCAGACCGAGGCGGGCGGAGCAGGCGGCGGCCAGCGTCGCGTCCAGGGGCGCGGCGGCGGAGAGGATGTGCCGGACCGAGGTGAGGTCGTGGCGTTCGGCCGCCGGGTGCTTGGCGAGGGCGAGGACGATCGGCGGGGCCACGTAGAGGTGGGTGATGCGGTGGCGGACGATCGCCGCGAGGTAGGTCTCCAGGTCGAAGCGGGGCAGGACGACGACCGTGGCGCCGCGCCGCAGCGGGGCGTTCATCAGGGCCGTGAGCCCGTAGATGTGGAAGAACGGCAGGACGGCGAGGACGCGGTCGCCGGGGCTCACCGGTACGAGGGGTTCGAGCTGGGCGAGGTTGGTGGCGATGGACCGGTGGGTGAGCATGACGCCCTTGGGGACGCCGGTCGTGCCGGAGGAGTACGGGAGGGCCGCCACGTCCGTGGCCGGGTCGATGGCGACGGCCGGTTCGGGTGCGGTGGAGGCGAGCAGGTCGATCAGTGAGCGGTGGCCGGGGGCGCTGTCGCAGACGAAGATCTCCCGTATGCCGCCGACGCGTTCGGCGGCGGCGCGGGCGGTCTCCAGGAGCGGGGAGACGGTGACGATCCAGGTCGCCCCCGAGTCCCGCAGCTGGGTGGCCAGCTCGCCCGGGGTGGCCAGCGGGTGGACGGTGGTGACGGTGGCGCCCGCGCGGGTGGCCGCGTAGAACGCCGTCGGGTAGGCGATCGTGTTGGGGCTGTGCAGGGCGAGTACGTCCCCCTTGCGGACGCCCGCCTCGGCGAACGCGGCGGCGAGGCGGCGGTGGAAGCGGTCCACCTGCTCGTAGGTGAGGGTGGTGCCGTCGACGCCGTCGATCAGCGCGGGCAGCTCGCCGAACTCGGCGGCGCGGGCCAGCACGGCGTCGTGGATGGGGAGTTCGAGGGGCGGGACGTCTGCGTACTCGCTGCGGAACACGGTTCCTCCAGGGCGACCGGATGCGGGGCCCAGGCCGGCACGGCCTAGTACGACTTGGGCAGGCCCAGGGTCTGGTGGGAGACGTAGTTGAGAATCATCTCCCGGCTCACCGGCGCGATACGAGACACGCGGGCGGCCGTGATCAGCGAGGCGAGGCCGAACTCGGCCGTGAGCCCGTTGCCGCCGAGGGTGTGCACGGCCTGGTCGACGGCCTTCACACACGCCTCCCCCGCCGCGTACTTGGCCATGTTGGCGGACTCGCCGGCGGCCGCGTCGTCGCCGATGTCGTAGAGGTGGGCCGCCTTCTGCATCATCAGGCGGGCCAGTTCGAGTTCGATGTGGGACTGGGCCAGGGGGTGGGCGATCGCCTGGTGGGCGCCGATGGGCCGGCTCCACACGGTGCGGTCGCGGGCGTACTCGACGGCCTTCGCGAGGGCGTACCGGGCCATACCGATCGCGAAGGCGGCCGTCATGATCCGCTCGGGGTTGAGGCCGGCGAAGAGCTGGAGCAGTCCGGCGTTCTCGTCGCCGACGAGGGCGTCTGCGGGGAGCCGGATGTCGTCGAAGGTCAGCTCGAACTGCTTCTCGGCGGCGCGGAGTTCCATGTCGATGGGGCGGTACGCGAAGCCGGGGGTGTCCGTGGGGACGATGAAGAGGCAGGGCTTGAGGGTGCCGGTGCGGGCGTCCTCGGTGCGGCCGACGATGAGGACGGCGTCGGCCCGGTCGACGCCGGAGATGAAGACCTTGCGGCCCGTGAGCAGCCAGTCTCCGGTTTCGTCGCGGCGGGCCGTGGTGGTGATGCGGTGGCTGTTGGAGCCGGCGTCGGGTTCGGTGATGCCGAAGGCCATGAGGCGGGTGCCGTTCGCCAGCGCGGGCAGCCAGGTCCGCCGTTGGGCGTCGGTGCCGAAGCGGGCGATGACGGTGCCGCAGATGGCCGGCGACACGATCATCATGAGCAGGGGGCAGCCCGCGGCGCCGAGTTCTTCCAGGACGATGGAGAGTTCGGCTATGCCGCCGCCTCCGCCGTCGTACTCCTCGGGGAGGTTCACGCCCAGGTAGCCGAGTTTCGCGGCCTCGGCCCAGAGTTCGTCGGGGTGGCGGCCCTCTGTGTTGATCGTGGCGATGTAGTCGCGGCCGTAGCGTTTTCCGAGGGCGGAGACGGCGGCTCGTAGGGCTTTGTGTTCTTCGGATTCCAGCACGGGGGACATGGGGGCTCCTAGGGGGAGGGTGCGTCTGCCGGTCGGAGGGTGTGGGTCGTTGGTGGCTCGTCGCGCGGTTCCTCGCGCCCCTGACGGGGCCGCTCCTCGACCGTGGCCAGGAGGGCGCCCATCTCCACCTGCCGGCCGACGGTCGCGTGCAGAGCTGTCAGGGTGCCCGTCGCCGGGGCCGTGATCCGGTGTTCCATCTTCATCGCCTCCAGCCAGAGGAGGGGTTGGCCCGCTTCCACCGCCGAGCCCGGCTGCAGGGCTTCCGCGACCCGGACGACCGTGCCCGGCATGGGGGCCAGGAGGGAGCCGGGGGCGTGTGCGGTGGTGGGGTCGGGGAAGCGGGGCAGGGCGGTGAGGGTGGTGGCGTTGACGTGGACGCGGTCGCCGTACCGTGCCACCTCGAACGTCCGCCGCACGCCGTCCACTTCGAGGACGACGAGACGGGCGCCGGCGTGGACGACCCGGACGCCGTCCGCCTCCGGGCCGGTGCGGGTGTGCCGGTAGCGGACCTCGTGCTCCTCCCCCGCCATGGCGTACCGCTTGACCTGCGGCTGGGAGGGCACGTTGCGCCAGCCGCCGAAGCGGGGGTCGCCGGTGGCGGCGTCGGCCAGGGCGGCGGCCAGCGGGGCGTGCGGGTCGGGGGCGGGGTCCGTGAGGTCGGCGAGGTGGCGGTCGTAGAAGCCGGTGTCCATCCGGGCCGACGTGAACTCGGCGTGGCGCAGGGAGTTCACCAGCAGGGCCCGGTTGGTGGCCGGGCCGTGGATCGTCGCCCGTTCCAGGGCGCCCGCCAGGGTGCGGATGGCCTCCGCGCGGGTGGGGGCGTGCACGACGGCCTTGGCGAGCAGGGGATCGTAGTGCACGCCGATCGTGTCGGCGTCCTCGTAGCCGGTGTCCAGGCGGACCCCGGGCACGGACAGGCGGTGCAGGGTGCCCGTCTGGGGGGCCCAGTCGCGGGCCGGGTCCTCGGCGTACAGGCGGGCCTCGATCGCGTGGCCGCGTGCGGGCGGGGGGTCGGCCGGGAGGGCGTGGCCCTCGGCGACACGGATCTGTTCGGCGACCAGGTCGAGGCCGAAGACGGCTTCCGTGACCGGGTGCTCGACCTGGAGGCGGGTGTTCATCTCCAGGAAGTGGGCCCTGCCGTCGGCGACGAGGAACTCGACCGTGCCCGCGCCGGTGTAGGAGACGGCCCGGGCGGCGCGTACGGCCAGGGTGTGCAACTCCTCGGTGAGTTCCCCGGAGAGGGCGGGGGCCGGGGCCTCCTCGACGACCTTCTGGTGGCGGCGCTGGAGGGAGCAGTCGCGGGTGCCCAGGGGCCAGACCGTGCCGTGGGTGTCGGCGAGGATCTGCACCTCGACGTGGCGGCCGTTCTCGACGTAGGGCTCGACGAAGACCTCGCCGTCGCCGAAGGCGCTCGCGGCCTCCGCGCGGGCGCTCTCCCGTGCCGCGTCCAGGTCGTCGAGGCGGCGGACCACGCGCATGCCGCGTCCGCCGCCGCCCGCGGCTGCCTTCACCAGGACCGGCAGGTCGTCCTCGGTGACCTTGTGGAGGGGGGCCAGACCCATGAGTTCCTTGGCGCGGGTCTTGGACGCCATGGCTTCGATCGCCTCGGGAGCCGGGCCGATCCAGGTGAGGCCCGCGTCGAGGACCTGACGGGCGAAGCCGGGGTTCTCGGAGAGGAAACCGTAGCCGGGGTGGACGGCGTCGGCGCCGGCCGCGAGGGCCGCCTTCACGACGAGGTCGCCCCGCAGATAGGTGTCGGCGGGGGTGGCGCCCGGCAGTCGTACGGCGGTGTCGGCCGTACGTGTGTGCAGGGCGGTGTCGTCGGCGTCGGAGTGCACGGCGACCGTCCGGATGCCCAGCTCACGGCAGGTGCGGAAGATCCGGCAGGCGATCTCGCCCCGGTTGGCCACCAGGAGGGAAGTAATCATGGGCCTCACATCCGGAAGACGCCGAAGCCACCGCGCGCGCCCTCGTAGGGCGCGGTGTGGATCGCGGACAGGCACAGGCCGAGTACGGTGCGGGTGTCGCGGGGGTCGATGACCCCGTCGTCGTACAGCCGCCCGGACAGGAACATCGGCAGGGACTCGGACTCGATCTGCCGCTCCACCATGGCGCGCAGCGCGGCGTCCGCGTCCTCGTCGTAGGGCTGTCCCTTCGCCGTGGCCGACTGGCGGGCCACGATGGACAGGACGCCGGCGAGCTGCTGCGGGCCCATCACCGCCGACTTGGCGCTGGGCCAGGCGAAGAGGAAACGGGGGTCGTAGGCGCGCCCGCACATGCCGTAGTGGCCGGCGCCGTACGAGGCGCCCATCAGGACGGACAGGTGGGGCACCCGGCTGTTGCTCACCGCGTTGATCATCATCGCGCCGTGTTTGATGATGCCGCCCTGTTCGTACTCCCTGCCGACCATGTAGCCGGTGGTGTTGTGCAGGAAGATCAGCGGGATGTCGCGCTGGTTGGCGAGCTGGATGAACTGGGCCGCCTTCTGCGACTCCTCGCTGAAGAGGACCCCGCGGGCGTTGGCGAGGACGCCGACCGGGTAGCCGTGGAGGTCGGCCCAGCCGGTGACGAGGCTGGTGCCGTAGAGGGGCTTGAACTCGTCGAAGTCGGAGGCGTCGACGATCCGGGCGATGACCTCGCGGGGGTCGAAGGGCGTCCGGAGGTCGCCGGGGACGATCCCGAGCAGTTCCTCCGGGTCGTACTTCGGCGGGGCGGCCGGGGCCGGATCGGCGTATGCCTTGCGGTGGTTGAGGCGGGCGACGACGCGGCGGGCCTGGCGCAGGGCGTCCTGCTCGTCGACGGCGAAGTGGTCGGCGAGGCCCGAGGTGCGCGCGTGCATCTCGGCGCCGCCCAGCGACTCGTCGTCGCTCTCCTCGCCGGTGGCCATCTTGACGAGGGGTGGGCCGCCGAGGAAGACCTTCGCCCGCTCCTTGACCATGATCACGTGGTCGGACATCCCGGGGACGTAGGCTCCGCCGGCGGTGGAGTTGCCGAAGACGACGGCGATGGTGGGGATGCCGGCGGCGGACAGTCGGGTGAGGTCGCGGAAGATCGCGCCCCCGGGGATGAAGATCTCCTTCTGGGAGGGCAGGTCGGCCCCGCCGGACTCCACCAGGCTGATGCAGGGCAGGCGGTTGGCGAGCGCGATGTCGTTCGCCCGGAGCGCCTTCTTCAGGCTCCACGGGTTGCTCGCACCGCCGCGCACGGTCGGGTCGTTGGCGGTGATCAGGCACTCGACGCCCTCGACGGTCCCGATGCCGGTGACGAGGGAGGCGCCGACCGCGTACTCGCTGCCCCAGGCGGCGAGCGGGGACAGCTCCAGGAAGGGGGTGTCCGGGTCGAGCAGCAGCTCGATGCGTTCGCGGGCGAGCAGTTTGCCGCGCTTTCGGTGCCGGGCGGTGTACTTCTCGCCGCCGCCCGCGAGGGCCTTCGCGTGCTCGGCGTCGAGGGCGGCGAGCCGGGTGAGCATGGCCTCGCGGTTCGCGGTGTGCTCGGGGGCGCCCGGGTCGAGGGCGGAGCTGAGGACGGTCACGGCTGTACCTCCGCAGGGTCCGGGCGGTCGGCGGCGCCCGGGTCGAGGGCGGAGCTGAGGACGGTCACGGCTGTACCTCCGCAGGGTCCGGGCGGTCGACGGTGGGCGGGCGCAGGAGCTGCTCCGGGATGTCCAGGTGGCGGGAGCGCAGCCATTCGCCGAGGGCCTTGGCCTGGGGGTCGAAGCGGGCCTGCGCGGCGACGCCCTCGCCGAGGATGCCCTCGACCACGAAGTTGAGGGCGCGGAGGTGAGGGAGGACGTGCCGGGTGACGTCCAGGGTGCGGCTCTCCGGGATCAGCTGCCGGAACCGGTCCACGGTCAGCTCATGGGCGAGCCAGCGCCAGGCCGCGTCCGTGCGGGCCCACACCCCGACGTTGGCGTCCCCGCCCTTGTCCCCGCTGCGGGCCCCGGCGACCAGCCCCAGCGGGGCGCGCCTGGTGAGACCCGCCGGCAGCGGCTCCGGCAGCGGCGGCTCGGGCACCTCGTCGAGTACGGCGGTGTCCGGGGCCGGGGGCACGGGGACCCGGCGTCCGTCGTCGAGGACGGCCGCGTGGGCGGCTTCGCCCTGGGGGACGTACGCCGCCTCGAAGACGCCGTAGGGCGTGCCCTTTCCCGGTGGGGCGAGCACATGGAAGCCGGGATAGCTGGCGAGTGCCAGCTCCACGGCGGCCGCGCCCAGGGCCCGTCCGGCCTTCTCCGGGTCCTGGTCCCGGACGACCAGCCGCAGCAGCGCGCTCGCGGTCTCCTCGGTCGGGGCGTCGGGCCGGTCGGTGCGGACGAGACTCCAACGGGCTTCTGCGGGCGGGGACTCGGCGAGCGCGTCCCGCATCTGCCGTTGGACGAGAGCGGCCTTGGCGTCGATGTCCAGGCCGGTCAGCACGAAGACGATCTCGTTGCGGAAGCCGCCGAGCCGGTTGACGCCGACCTTGAGGGTGGGGGGCGGGGCCTCGCCGCGTACGCCGTGGACGCGGACGCGGTCGGGCCCGTCCTGGGTGAGCCTGACCGTGTCGAGGCGGGCGGTGACGTCGGGCCCCGCGTAGCGCGCGCCGCCGGTCTCGTAGAGCAGTTGGGCGGTGACCGTGCCGACGTCGACGCGGCCGCCGGTGCCGGGGTGTTTGGTGATGACGGCCGAGCCGTCGGCGTGGATCTCGGCGAGCGGGAAGCCGGGGCGGGTGGCGCCGCCCTCGCCGAAGAAGGCGTAGTTGCCGCCGGTCGCCTGCGCCCCGCACTCCAGCACGTGGCCGGCGACGACCGCGCCCGCGAGACGGTCGAAGTCCCCGGGGCCCCAGCCGAAGTGGGCGGCGGCGGGCCCGGTGACCAGGGCAGCGTCCGTCACCCGGCCGGTGACCACGATGTCGGCGCCCTCGCGCAGACAGGCCGCGATGCCGAAGCCCCCGAGGTAGGCGTGGGCGGCGAGGCTGCCGGGGTGCAGGGCGGTGCGGTCGTCGCCCTCGACGTGCGCGACGCGGACGGGGACGCCGAGCCGGCCGGCCAGCTCCCGTACGGCGTCGGCGAGCCCGGCGGGGTTGAGCCCGCCGGCGTTCGCGACGATCCGCACGCCCCGCTCCCGCGCCAGTCCCAGGCACTCCTCCAACTGGCGCAGGAACGTGCGGGCGTAGCCGGCGGTGGGGTCCTTCAGGCGGTCGCGGCCGAGGATGAGCATGGTCAGTTCGGCGAGGTAGTCGCCGGTGAGGACGTCGAGTTCGCCGCCGGTGAGCATCTCGCGCATCGCGTCGAAGCGGTCGCCGTAGAAGCCGGAGGCGTTGCCGATGCGGAGGGGGGCGGCCGGGGTCCGCGTCACCTCCGCCTCCTCCGTCACCGGGTGGTCCCCTTCGGCTCGCGTCCCGTGCCCGGAGGGCCGGCGAAGGCCTGGGCGATGTCCAGCCAGCGGTCGGCGTCGACGCCCTCGGCATGGAGGGCGAGGTCACCGCGGTGGGCGCGCTGGGTGACCAGGAGGCAGAAGTCGAGGGCGGGGCCACTGACCCGGTCGGTCGCCTCCTCGGGGCCGTACGTCCACGTCTCGCCGCCGGGGCTGGTGAGTTCGACGCGGAACTCCTCGAACGGCGGAGTGAGCCCGTGCACGCCGAAGGCGAAGTCGCGGGTGCGGATACCGAGCCGGGCGATGTGGCGGAGCCGGCCGCCGGGGGCGATCCGGGGGACGCCGAGGGCGTCGGCGACGTCCAGACCGTGGGCCCAGGTCTCCATGAGGCGGGCGGTCGCCATGGATGCGGTGGACATGGGCGGGCCGTACCAGGGGAACCGCGCGCCCTCGGGCGCCGCGCGCAGGGCGTCCTCCAGGGCCGCGCGCCCGGCCCGCCAGTCCGCGACCAGCCGCTCGGGCGGTTTCCCGGCCCCTTCCTCCGCGCCGCTGTCCACGAAGTCGCCGGGCGCGGTGAGCGCGCTCTCGACCTCACGGGCGAAGGCGGCCTGGTCGGTCACGGCCAGCACGGAGGAGTGGTCCGTCCAGGCGAGGTGGGCGATCTGGTGGGCGACGGTCCAGCCGGGGGCGGGCGTCGGACGCGTCCACTGTTCCGGGCTCAACTCGGCCACGAGCAGGTCGAGTTCCTCGCTCTCGGCGTGGAGGTCGTCGATCACGGGTGTGGGGTCGGCCATGGGGGGAGCATGACAGCGTGCACGGAAACAATCAAGCGTGCTTGCATTTTTAGACACAGAAGCAAGGAGGAGAGCCGCGGTCGTAAGCTGCAAAGACACTTACAGGCATGACTTAGTCCATTGCTTTGCACTTCCAAGTCACTCATACTGAACGAGACGTGTTCCCTGCCCTGCTTCGCACCCTCCGCTCTGCTTGGACGGCCCCCGTGACACTCCCCCGCGCCGACCGGTCCGCGCCCGCCGCCGCGACCACGCCCCCGGCCGGCCCCGCCACCGGCAGCGCCCGCGCTTCGCGTGCTCCCCGCGGCCTCGGTGCCCTCGGGCCCGTCGGGCTGGTGCTGGCCGGCGGGATCTCGGTGCAGTTCGGCGGGGCGCTGGCGGTGACGCTGATGCCGCGGGCCGGGGCGCTCGGGGTGGTGACGCTGCGGCTCGCGGTGGCCGCGCTGGTGATGCTCGTGGTCTGCCGCCCCCGTCTGCGCGGGCACTCACGCACCGACTGGGGCACCGTGGTCGTCTTCGGCGCCACCATGGCCGCGATGAACGGCCTCTTCTACCAGTCCGTCGCCCGCATCCCCCTCGGTCCCGCGGTCACCCTGGAGGTGCTCGGCCCGCTGGCGCTCTCCGTCCTCGCCTCCCGCCGGGCCGTGAACCTGGTGTGGGCCGGTCTCGCCCTCTGCGGTGTCTTCCTCCTCGGCGGCGGAGGGGACTTCGGCGCCCTGGACCCGCTCGGCGTCGCCTTCGCCCTCGCCGCCGGGTTGATGTGGGCCCTGTACATCCTCTTCAGCGCGCGTACGGGCAGGCGGTTCCCGCAGGCCGACGGGCTGGCGCTGGCCATGGCCGTCGCGGCGGTGCTGTTCCTGCCGCTCGGGATCGCCGAGTCGGGGACACGGCTCCTCGACCCGACGACGCTCGCCCTCGGCTCCGCCGTCGCCGTGCTCTCCTCCGTCCTCCCCTACACCCTCGAACTCCTCGCCCTGCGCCGCCTGCCCGCGTCCACCTTCGCGGTCCTGATGAGCCTGGAGCCCGCGATCGCCGCCACCGCCGGCTTCCTGATCCTCGACCAGGCCCTCGCCGCCACCGAGGCCCTCGCGATCGCGCTGGTCGTCGGGGCGAGCATGGGGGCGGTGCGGACGCAGGTGGGGCGGGGGAAGGCGGGGGTTCCGGGGTGAGAGGACGGGGCGGGGACGGCCGCCGCGGCGCTACGGTCCCGCGCTACGGCCCCGCCTCGATCGCGATCTCGTAGCGCAGTCGCTGGCTTCGGGCCGGCATCACCATCCGGTCGACCTGGATCGGGCGGCCGTCGCGGTCGACGGCGACCCTCGTCAGCCGGAGCACCGGTTCGTCCGGTGCGGTGCGGAGGGCCGCCCGCTCCTCGTCGTCCGGGTTGTCGGCCGTCACGTCCTCACGGACGAGGGCGCCGACGTGACCGAGCCGGGCGAGCAGGGTGACCGCTCCGCCGGGGATCTTGGCGGTTCCGGCAAGACCGGTGCCACGGGCGATGCTGACCGGGTAGTAGGAGTCGGTCAGTTCGTTCGGGCGGTCGTCGAGGAGGATCAGCCGCCGGCGTACGACCACCGGCTCGCCCTCGGCCAGCCCGAGCAGCCGTGCGACCTCGGCGGGCGCCGCCACCTCACCGGCGTACAGGATCCGCTGGGTGCCCCGGCGTCCCTGAGCCGCCGCGTCCGCGCCCCAGGCATCGCCCCGCCCCTCCTCCCGCGGGGTCAGGTACGGCAGGGAGGTACTGACCCACCTGTCCCTCTGCTCGCTCTGCTTCTCCTGCACGGAGCCTCCCGGCCGACGGCCTGTCCTGGTCTGCTGTGTATAACCGGCCTGTGATCTACCACGTCGTGTCTCTCGATGCCTGGACCGCCCACGCCGACGGGCCGTACGCCCCCGCGTCGCTCGCGGAGGACGGGTTCGTGCACTGTTCTCCCGACGAGGCGACGACGCTCGCCGTCGTCAACGCCTTCTACCGGGACGCGCCGAAGCCGCTGCACGCGCTGGTCCTCGACGAGGAACGGCTGACTGCCCGGGTGGAGTTCGAGGCGGCCGCTCCCGCTCCGCCGCCGGGAGTCGGGGCGGACGTCCTGTTCCCCCACGTGTTCGGCCCCCTCGACCGGGACGCGGTGGTGCGCGTCCTGGAGATCCGGTGGGACGCGGAGGGAAGCGCGGTGGGTCTCGGGGCGGAATGACGGGGCAGGCCGGCGGGGCCGACGCCGGCCGTCACCGGTCGCCCTGCCGGTGCCTCGGTCCGATGCTCTCCGGTGCTGCCTCACCCGGGCGATCCCTGTGACGACCCGTGTGATCCGTCCGCATCGTCCAACCCCTCCGCCAGCACTTCCGCCAGGTGCAGCCCCCGTCTGCCCGCCAGCTGGTCCAGCTGGGTCCGGCAGGAGTAGCCGTCCGCCAGGATCAGCGTGCCGGGGGTCGCGTCCCGTACCGCCGGGAGGAGCTGGTCCTCCGCGCAGGCCACCGAGACCTCGTAGTGGCCCTTCTCGAAGCCGAAGTTGCCGGCGAGGCCGCAGCAGCCTCCGCTGAGGTCGCCGGTGAGGCCGGCCGCGGTGCGCAGGCGGCGGTCGGGGGTGTCGCCCAGGACCGCGTGCTGGTGGCAGTGGGTCTGGCCGGTCACCGGGCGGCCGATGACGGGCGGGGTCCAGTGCGGGGCGTGGCGTTCGAGCGCCTCCGCGAAGGTGAGGACCGAGGCGGCGAGCCGGTGGGCCCGGGGGTCGTCGGGGAGCAGTTCGGGCAGGTCGGTGCGGAGCGTCGCCGCGCAGCTCGGTTCGAGGACCACGACGGGCAGGGCGGGTGGTGGGGCGAGGCCCGGGTCCTCGTCGTCCGGCCGCCGCCGCGGTCCGGGGCTGATGAGCGCGTCGAGCATGTCCAGCCGGTCGAGGGTGCGGCGCAGTACCGCGCGGGCCCGGTCGAGCTGGCCCGTCGAGATGTAGGTCAGGCCGCAGCAGACCCGGGCCCCGCGCGACGCGAACAGGGCGCGGGTGGGCCGTGGCCGGGCGACGGCGGTCTCTTCGCCCCCGGCCTCCCGTCGGACCCCGTCCGCCCGCCGCGCCCGGACGGGGCCCCGCTTCGCCCACGGCGTCGGCGGCACGATCACCCGCAGACCCGCCGCCTCCAGCACCTTCAGCGCCGCCTGCCCCACGGACGGCGAGAGGTGCTCCGTGAAGGTGTCCGTCCACAGGAGCACGGTCGTGGGCGCCTCGTGGGCACCGGCCGGGCCCCCGACCTCCTCGCGCCGCTCCCCGGGCGTCCCCTCGTACCACCGCTCGTACCACCGCGTGAACGGCACCCGCGCGAGCCGGGGCAGCTCCCGCTCCCCCGCGATCCCGCCCAGCCGTTTCGCCAGCGCGGCCACGGGGCGTACGCCGGCGAGGAGGTTGACCAGTGCGGCCGTGCGCGTACGGGCGACCAGGCCGAGCCAGAGCGGCAGCCGGCCCATCGTGTGGTGGGCGGCCGGGCGGCGGCGGCCGGCGTAGTGGTGGTGGAGGAACTCCGCCTTGTACGTGGCCATGTCGACGCCGACCGGGCAGTCGGAGCGGCAGCCCTTGCAGGACAGACAGAGGTCGAGGGCGTCCCGTACCTCCGGTGAGCGCCAGCCGTCGGTGACCACCTCGCCGGCCAGCATCTCGTGCAGCAGGCGGGCCCGGCCCCGGGTGGAGTGCTCCTCCTGCCCCGTCGCGCGGAAGGAGGGGCACATGACGGCCCCGGACGCCGGACTCACCTCGGCCGTACGGCACTTGGCGACGCCCACGCAGCGCCGGACCGCCGCCGAGAAGTCCCCGCCGTCGTCCGGGTAGGCGAACTCCACCGGCACGGGGGTGCGCGGCAGGACCGCGAAGCGCAGGTTCGCGTCGAGCGGGGCCGGGCGGACGAGCATGCCGGGGTTGAGGAGGTCGTCGGGGTCCCAGACCCCCTTCACCCGCTCGAACAGCCGGACCATCTCGGGCCCGTACATCGTCGGCAGGAGTTCGGCGCGGGCCTGTCCGTCGCCGTGTTCCCCGGAGAGGGAGCCGCCGTGCGAGGTGACCAGTTCGGCCATTTCCTCGGAGAAGCGGCGGAAGCGGGCGATGCCCGCCGGGGTCAGCAGGTCGAAGTCGATGCGGACGTGGATGCAGCCGTCACCGAAGTGGCCGTACGGCGCACCCCGCAGGCCGTGGGCGCGCAGCAGGCCCCGGAAGTCCTTCAGGTAGGCGCCGAGCCGGGCCGGTGGCACCGCGCAGTCCTCCCAGCCCGGCCACGCCTCCGTGCCGTCGGGCATCCGGGTCGCCGTACCGCTCGCGTCCTCGCGGACGCGCCACAGCGCGCGCTGGGCGGCGGCGTCCGTCACCACCAGGGAATCCACGAGCGTGCCGTCCGCGTCCGCCGCGCGGACGACCGTGCCGGCGCGCGCCCGCGCCTCGGCGGGCGTGGCGCCGCCCGTCTCCACGAACAGCCAGGCCCCGCCCGCCGGGAGGCCGGCCGTTCCCGCCGGGACGAGGTCAGCGGCCATGCCCTCCACCGTGAGTGGGCGGTGCGGGAGCAGGCCGGGGGCCGCCTGCGCCGCCGCGCTCTCGTCGGCGTACGCCAGGACGGCGAGGGCACGCGCGCGGGGTGCCTCGACGAGGCGGACGACCGCTTCCGTGAGCACCCCGAGCGTGCCCTCGGAGCCGCAGAAGGAGCGGGCCACGTCCGCGCCGTTCTCCGGGAGGAGGGCGTCGAGGGCGTAGCCGGAGATACGGCGGGGGAGGTCGGGGAAGCCGGTGCGCAGGCGGGCCAGATCTCGCTCCACCAGCGGGCGGAGGCCGTCCGGCGCGCCTTCCCAGCCCTGCCCGAGCCGCCGCGCGTCACCCCTGGCACCGGTCACCGACAGTGTGCGCACGTTGTCGGCCGTCGTGCCCCAGGCGACCGAGTGCGCGCCGCAGGAGTTGTTGCCGATCATGCCGCCGAGGGTGCAGCGGCTGTGGGTGGAGGGGTCGGGGCCGAAGCGGAGGCCGTGCGGGGCGGCGGCCTCCTGGAGCCGGTCCAGGACCAGGCCCGGCTGGACGACCGCCGTGCGCGCCCCGGGGTCGAGGGAGACCAGCCGGTTCATGTGGCGGGTGAGGTCCAGCACCACGCCGGTGCCCGTGGCCTGTCCGGCGATCGACGTGCCGCCGCCACGCGCGACGACGGGGACGCCGTGCTCCCGGCACACGGACAGGACGGCCGCCACGTCGTCCGCGTCCCGGGGCGCGACCACGCCGAGCGGCACCCGCCGGTAGTTGGACGCGTCCATGGTCGTCAGCGCGCGGGCCGTCACGCCGAAGTCGGCCTCGCCGCGCACGCCGGCCGCCCGCAGCGCGGCCGGCAGCGCGGTCCGCAGTGCCGCCGCGTCCGCGTCACCTGCCGGGATCCGCGCGCCCGCACGCGCGCCGCCCGTCCTGCCCCCGAGTTCCGTCATGCGTCCCAGGATGCACCCGACCACTGACAGTGACGACGAGGCGACGGCGCGACGGGCCGAAAGGCGGCGCGCCGCTCACCGGGCACGTTGGCTTGATTCCGGAGAGCTAACCGGAAACCGGCCAACCCCCGTCACGAACTCCCATATAGTGACGCCCAATTGAGCACCAGACGTCGCTTCTCGTTCAGGGACCGACCGAGTTACCGAATTCAGGAACCGACTGAGTTACCGAGTTCAGAACCGACCGAGGACACCAGCCGATGACCGCGCCCAGCTCCCCTCGCTCACCAGGCGAACGCCCCGCCCCGCGCTCAGTCCTTCCCGTCGTCCTGGTGACCGCCCTGCTCTCCGCGACCGCCGCCGGGGCCGCGGTCGCGGTGGCGCCGCAGTCCGTGCGCCTGCCCCTCGCCGGGGGCGCCGGCGCGGCCGCGCTGCTGCTCACGGCCGCCGTCGCGGTCGCCGTGCACGCGCGCGCGACGGTGCGCCTGCTGCGCCAACGGCTGAACGCCGTCTCCCAGGAGACCGGCCTGCTGCTGCGGGAACGGGCGCGGACGGCCGAGGAGTTCGCGCAGGAACGCGGGCGGCTGACCGAGGAGTTCGTCCAGGAGCGGGCGCGGATCGCGGCCGAGTTCGCCCGGGAACGGGCGCGGCTGACGACGGAGTCCGAGCGCGAGCGCGAACGGCTGTCCGACGAACGGGACCGTACGGCGGAGGAGATCACCCAGGAGCGGTGCCTGCTCTCGGAACGCGCCAGACAGGCCGAGACCGAGCGGTCCGCCCTCCTCGCCGTCACCGCCAACGTGGCCGGCCGGATGCAGGCCCTCGCCACCGGCACGCTCGCCGACCTCCGCGCCATGGAGGAACGTCACGCCGACGAGGACGTCCTCGCCGACCTCCTCCACCTCGACCACCGCACCGCCCAGGCGGGCCGCCTCGCCGACTCCGTCGCCGTCCTCGCGGGCGCCCGCTCGGGCCGCCGCTGGGCTCGCCCGATCCCGATGGAGTCGATCCTGCGCGGTGCGATGGGCCGGATCGGCGCCTACCGCCGGGTCCGGCTGCACTCCTCCAGCGAGGCCGCCGTCGCCGGTCACGCCGCCGAGGGCGTCATGCACGCGCTCGCCGAACTCCTCGACAACGCGGCCAACTTCTCGCCGCCGACCGCCGAGGTCCATGTGTACGTCGAGGAGGTCCCGGCCGGCGCGATCATCTCCGTCGAGGACTCCGGGCTCGTCATGGGCGACGTCCAGCTCCGGCGCGCCGAACGTGCCGTGTCGGGCGAGGCGACCGATCTGGCGAGCCTGTCCGGCACCCGTCTCGGCCTCGCCGTCGTCGGCCGCCTCGCCCGCAAGCACGGCCTGCGGATCTCCTTCCGCCCGTCCGCACGCGGCGGCACGGGCGTGCTGATGCTCATCCCGCAGGACGTCCTGGCGAGCACGATCCCCACGGCCCCCACGACTGCGCCCTCCACGGGGTCCGCGCCCGCCTGCTCGCCCTACGCGGGCGTGCGCGCCCCGCACGACCTGGACGCCGAGCCGACGCCCACCCACGAGTTCCCGACGGACGCCCCTGCCGCCCCGGTCGCCGACCCGGTGGCCGACGCCCTGATCGACTCCCTGTCCGGCTACCGGTACGGGACACCGCCACCTGGCCCGGCCGTCGCCTCCGACACCCCGGCCGGCGCACCGGCGGCCGGTTCCTCGCCGGGCTCCCCCTCGGGCTCGCCGTTCGGCTCCTCGTCCGGTTCGTGGTCCGGTTCGCCGTTCAGCTCGTCGCTCAGCTCCGAATTCGGCACCGGGGAATACGCGTCCGACTCCGGCGGCACGCCCGCGCCGGGCGTCCCGGACGAGGCCCCCGCCCCCTCCGACGGCCTCCCCCGGCGCCGGCGCGGCCAGTCACTCGCCGACGCGGAGGCGCGCACCCAGGCCGCCGCCGACGCCGCCCGGCCGGCACGGACCTCCCGGCCCGCCGAGGACGCCGGCAGCGGGGCGGTCCGTTTCAGCAGCTTCCGCCGCGCGGTGCGGGGCACGGGCGGCGGGCTGGACCAGGCGTTCGTCCAGGGGACGGCCGCGGGGAACGATGCCTCCCCGGACGTGCCGGACACCCCGGCCGCACCCGATCCGGCCGCCGCCCTGGAACCCGTACGGGACACCGCCCCGCCCGCCGAGACCGTGCGGCAGCCGGAGTTGGAGCCCGTGCGGGAGTCCGAGTGGGGCGCGGTGGCCGGTGGTGCGGCGTGGGAGCCCGGACCCGAACCCGTGGCGGAGCCCGCCTGGGAGTCCGGGCCGCCCGTGCGGGAGACCGGCTGGGAGCCCGAGCCGTCGCGGGGACTCGCGTGGGAGCCGGAGGCGGTGAAGGAGGCGGCCTGGCAGGCGGAGGCGGCCGCCGAGCTTCCCTGGGCACCGGACCCCGCACGGGAGGCCGGATGGGAGCTGGACCCCGTACGGGAACCGGCCTGGGAGCCCGCGCAGGAGCCCGCACGGGAGCCCGTTCCGGAACCGGTCTGGGAACCCGTACGGGACACCCGTCCCGCCCCGGACGGCGCCACCGCCTCCGCGTCCCTGCCCGCCCCGTCCCACCCCGACCACGACCCCGGCCCGGACCCCGACCCGGCCGGAGAGCGGCTCCCCGCCCCGGACCCGCGCTCGCACCCCCACCTGGAAGGCGACCCCACCCCATGACCGGTACCGGTATCGGCACCACCGCCGACGACAGGCTCACCTGGCTCATGGAGGGGCTGCTGGAACGCACCCCGGGCGCCCGGCACGCGCTCGTCCTCTCCCGGGACGGCCTGAGGCTGTGCCGTACGCCCGAGCTGTCCGTCGACCGGGCCGACCAGCTCTCCGCGATCGCCGCCGGTATCCAGTCGCTCTCCCACGGGGCGTCCGTGGAGTTCGGCGACGGCAGCGGACGCGTACGGTCGGCGATGGCGGAGTTCCACGGCGGGGTCCTGTTCGTCGTGGAGGCGGGCGAGGGCGCGCATCTGGCCGTGGTGACGGACGAGGAGGCCGACGCGGGCCTCGTCGGCCACAACATGAGCGAGCTGATCGAACAGCTGGGCGAGCACCTGAGCGCGAAGCCGCGCCGGCCGACCGGCTCGGGCACGACGGGCACCACGAGCACGACGGTCACGAGCGGCGGCGCCGCGACCACCGCCACGACGACGACCGCGGCTACGGCTCTGGCGCCCCGTACGTCATGAGCCGGCCCGGCAGGGACGACCTGCCCGACCGGCTCTACACGCTCACCGGGGGACGCAGCCGTTCGGCTGGAACGCCGTTCGACCTGATGACCCTGGTGGTGGCCGAGAGCCAGCCGCTGCCGGGCATGCAGTCGGAGCACGTGGCGATCCTGCGGCTGACGGAGCGGCCGACGGCGGTCGTGGAGATCGCCGCCGAGCTGCGGCTGCCGGTGAGCATCACGAAGGTGCTGCTCTCCGACCTCCTCTCGGCCGGCCGGGTCAGCGCCCGGCATCCGAACCAGGCCACGCTGATCGATCCGGACATCCTGGAGCAGGTGTTAGTTGGACTTCGCAACCTCTGAGAACGGCGACGACCAGCCGTTCCCCACGCCCCCGCTCCCGCCGCCGTCCGCGTCCGTCCCCGTCCTGCTCTCCGGTGGGCGCTTCCGGGGCGCGCCCGCCCCGCTGTACCGGGATCTGCGGCGGGAACACGGCGAGGTGGTGCCCGTGCTGCTCGACGGGGACGTACCGGCGTGGCTGGTGCTCGGCTACAGCGAGCTGCACCAGGTGACCAGCGATCCGGAGCTGTTCAGCCGGGACTCCGGGCTGTGGAACCAGTGGCGGAACATCCCGGCCGACTGGCCGCTGCTCCCCGTGATCAGTCCGCGGCAGCCCTCGGTGCTCGGCACGACCGGCGATCGACACCGGCAGCGTGCCGCGCTGATCGAGGAGGCGCTGGAGGCGGTCGAGCCGCTCGAACTGCGCGGCCATGCCGAGCGGTTCGCGGACGAGTTGATCGACGCGGTGTGCGGGGTGGGCGCGGCCGATCTGGTGGGGCAGTTCGCGGCGCTCCTGCCGGTGCGGGTGCTGGCGTACCTCTTCGGGTTCCGGGAGGAGCACGGTCCCGGTCTCGTGGCCGCGCTGAACGACATCCTCGACGGGCAGGACCGGGCGATGGCGGCGGAGGGGTATCTGCGTACGGCGATGGACCGACTGGTGTCGGAGCGCCTGCGGCAGCCCGGCGACGACGTGGTCTCCCGGCTCCTGGCGCGGGCGGGTGCGTACGAGGTGACGGTCGAGGAGGTCACTCACGACGTGATGGTGATGCTGGCGGTCGGGCACCAGCCGACCGCCGACTGGATCGGGAACTCCCTGCACCTGATGCTGACGGACGACCGTTTCGCGGCGTCGCTGTTCGGCGGGCGCAGCAGTGTGGCCGAGGCGATGAACGAGGTGCTGTGGGAGGACGCGCCCATCCAGAACGCGGCCGGGCGCTGGACCACCCGTGACACCCGGCTCGGCGGGCGGGTCCTCCGTGCGGGTGATCTGGTTCTGCTGGGGCTGCAGGGGGCCAACTCGGACCCGCGTGTGCGGACGTGGGGGGACGGGCTCACCGGGGGCAACAACGCGCACTTCTCGTTCGGGCACGGGGAGCACCGCTGTCCGTTCCCGGCCCAGGAGACGGCCGAGGTCATCGCCCGTACGGGTATCGAAGTGGTCCTGGACCGGCTTCCGGACATGGATCTCGCGGTGCCGTCCTCGTCCCTGGGGCGGCGGGCGTCTCCGTGGCTGAGGGGGCTGGTGGGGCTGCCGGTGCGGTTCTCGCCCGGGCCCGTGCGGGGGGTTTGACGCCGGGTTTCCCGCCCCGCCGCCCCTACCCGTCCCTCCCCCACTCTCGGCTGCGCTCGAGCGGGAGGTGCCCCCATCAGGGGCTGCGCCCCTTCGACCCTCAGACGTCCGCCCGGTGGGGGCTGGTCGCGCAGTTCCCCGCGCTCCTGAAAAGCAGGGGCTGCGCCCACCGCTTTTCAGGCCCGACACCGGCCCGCCCTCTCAGGGCCGCGGGGACTGGGCATTCAGGGGCGCGGGGAACTGCGCGACCAGCCCCCGCTCACCCGCACCCGACGACGGACCCGCACCCCGTCTCACCCGACGGACGACGTTTCGCCCGCGTTTCACGGAGCCGCTAGGCTCCATGCCCGTGGCTGATATCCAGATCCCCGCTGACATCAAGCCCGCCGACGGACGTTTCGGCGCGGGCCCCTCCAAGGTGCGGACGGAGGCGCTGGACGCGCTGGCCGCGACCGGCACCTCCCTGCTCGGCACCTCCCACCGCCAGGCCCCGGTGAAGAACCTGGTCGGCCAGGTCCGTGAGGGCATCAGCGAGCTGTTCTCCCTGCCCGAGGGCTACGAGGTCGTCCTCGGCAACGGCGGCTCCACGGCCTTCTGGGACGTCGCGACCCACGGCCTGATCGAGAACAAGAGCCAGCACCTGACCTTCGGCGAGTTCAGCTCGAAGTTCGCCAAGGCCGCCAAGCTCGCCCCCTGGCTCGCCGAGCCGACGGTCGTCTCGTCCGACCCGGGCACGCACCCGGAGCCGGCCGCCGAGGCGGGCGTCGACGTCTACGCCTACACGCACAACGAGACCTCCACCGGTGTCGCCGCCCCGATCAAGCGCGTGTCCGGTGCCGACGAGGGCGCCCTCGTCCTGGTCGACGCCACCTCCGGCGCCGGCGGCCTGCCCGTCGACATCGCCGAGACGGACGTCTACTACTTCGCCCCGCAGAAGTCCTTCGCCTCCGACGGCGGCCTGTGGATCGGCGTCTTCTCCCCGGCCGCCATCGAGCGCGCCGAGCGGATCCACGCCTCCGGCCGCCACATCCCGGAGTTCTTCAGCCTCCCCACGGCGATCGACAACTCCCGCAAGAACCAGACGTACAACACCCCGGCGCTGGCCACCCTCTTCCTCCTCGACCAGCAGCTGAAGTGGATCAACGGCCAGGGCGGTCTGAGCTGGTCCACGGCCCGGACGAAGGACTCCTCGACCCGCCTGTACACCTGGGCGGAGGAGAGCAAGTACGCGAGCCCGTTCGTCGCGGACGCGGCCAAGCGGTCCCAGGTCATCGGCACGATCGACTTCTCGGACGAGATCGACGCGGCGACCGTCGCCAAGGTCCTGCGCGCCAACGGCATCGTCGACACCGAGCCGTACCGCAAGCTCGGCCGCAACCAGCTCCGCGTCGCCATGTTCCCGGCCATCGACCCGGCGGACGTCGAGGCGCTGACGAAGTGCGTCGACTACGTGATCGAGAAGCTGTAGCACTCCGTCCCGTACGACACCGAAGGGCGCCCGGCAGCATGTGCCGGGCGCCCTTCTCGTTGCCGTTGAGCGGCGATGCTCAGCCGCGGAAGCCGAGTATGCCGTGCAGGGTCTCACCGCTCGTCGCGGCGGCACCCGGGGCCGTGCTCAGCGTCGACTGCGCCGACTGCTCGGCGGCCGCCGGCTTCGGGTCGGCCAGCTTCTTGCAGGTGGCGTCGGCCGTGCCCTTGCCGTGCGGCACCTTGCCGTTGGTCAGGTACGTCGCCAGGTACTTGTCGAGGCAGCTGTTGCCGCTCAGCGTGATGCCGTGGTTGCCGCCGCCCTGCTCGACGACCAGGCTGGAGTTCTTCAGCAGCTTGTGGACGGTCACACCACCCTGGTACGGGGTGGCCGCGTCGTCCGTCGCCTGGAACAGCAGCGCCGGAGGCAGCTTGGAGTTGGCGATGTTCACCGGCTTCAGCGACTTGGTCGGCCAGAACGCGCACGGCGCGTTGTACCAGGCGTTGTTCCAGGCCATGAACGGGGCCTTCTTGTGGACCGCCCAGTTGTCCTTGGTCCACTTGTCCCAGTCACGCGGCCAGGCGGCGTCACGGCACTGCACCGAGGTGTAGACGCTGTAGCCGTTGTCCCCGGAGGAGTCGATCGCGGCGAAGTTCTGGTACGCCTCGACCAGCGGGTCGGAGTTCTTGTCGCCCACGTAGGCGGCGAACGCCTCGGCGAGGAACGGCCAGTAGCCGTTGTAGTAGCCGCCGGGGATGAAGGTGTCCTCCAGCTCCGAGGCGCCCACCTTCACCTTGCCGCCCACCGGCTTCTTGGCGAGGGCGGCACGCATCGCGTACCACTTCGCCTCGATCTTCTTGGCGTCGGTGCCGAGCTTGTAGGTGGCGTTGTTCTTGGCGATCCACTTCATGAACGCCTTGTGGCGCTTGTCGAAGGCGTAGTCCTGGTCGAGGTTGTCCCGATACCAGACACCCGTCGGGTCGACGATCGAGTCGAGCACCAGGCGCCGCACCCGCGTCGGGTACAGCTTGGCGTAGACCGCGCCGAGGTAGGTGCCGTACGAGTAGCCGAAGTAGTTGATCTTCTTCGCGCCGAGGGACTTACGGATCGAGTCCAGGTCCTTCACGGCGCTGATCGTGTTGATGTACGGCAGGACGTCCTTGTACTTCGTGCCGCAGGCCTTGGCGAAGGACTGGGCGCGCTCGACGTTGGCCTTCTCGATCGCGGACGTGCTCGGCACGGAGTCCGGACGCACCGGGTCGAAGTAGCCCGGCTTGCAGTCCAGGGCGGGCTTGCTCTGGCCCACGCCACGCGGGTCGAAGCCGATGACGTCGTACTGCGCGGCCACCTTCTTCGGCAGCGAGGAGGCGACGAACGCCGCCAGATCCGTACCGCTGCCACCGGGGCCGCCGGGGTTGACCAGCAGCGGGCCCTGGAACGTCTTCGAGGTGTGCGGCACGCGGGACAGCGCCAGCGTGATCTTCTTCCCGCTGGGCTTCGCGTAGTCGAGTGGCACCTTCACCGTGCCGCACTGCAGCGTCGGCGCGTTGTCGGTGGCGCACTTCTTCCAGGCGACCTTCGCGACGGCGGCCTGGACGGTGTTCGCGGAGGGCGACCCGCTGGCGTTGGCGGGTACGGCGCTGAGCGTCCCGGCCAGAACGACGCCGGCGCCGCACAGCACGGCTGCGCTTCTTCTCATGAAGTTCTCTCTGAACGATGGGGGGTTCAGGTCCGCGAGGTTCGCGGCCCAGTGCCGCATGGTTCCCGAAGAGGACGCCCCGCAATAACTCATTCGACCAAGACTTGACTGAATTGAGTCATTGCTTACTCTCAAACGCCGCACAGAAAGGGGCGGTTGCACCAATACGGACAGTTCACTCCGGACCCCGTCGGACCGTCGGCGAGGGCGCCCGGTGGATGCACCGGGCGCCCTCCCACACCCCGCTCGTCACGTGGCCGTACAACTCACACTCGGCGCACCCCCGCCCCCGGGCGCGCCCCCGAAGCCGAAGCTCGCCGAGGCGCCCGCGGCGACCGTGCCGTTGTGCGCGGCGTTGGTCGCGGTGACCGTCGCGCCGCTCTGGGTGTAGGACGCGTTCCACATGTTCGTCACCCGCTGGGAGCCCGGCCAGGTCCAGGTGACCTTCCAGGAGGAGAGGGCGGTCGTGCCGGAGTTGGTGACCTTCACCTCGGCGTTGAAGCCGCCGCCCCAGTCGCTGCTGACCGTGTACGCGGCCGTGCAGGCAGCCGTGCCGCCGCCCGGGCCGCCGGGACCTCCCGGGTCACCGGGGCCGGTGCCCCCGCCCGGCGGGAACCCCGGGGCCTTGATGCTCGCGAGGTAGCCGTCCTTGACGGTGTCCACGGTCTGCCAGTCGTCCTTCAGGATGCCCCCGGTGTCACCGGAGTTGGGGTTCCAGGACCAGAAGGTCCAGTGGAAGGAGTCGTTGCCGTGGGCGGAGGTCGAGCGCAGGTAGGTCACCAGGGCCGCCAGCCACCTCTGGTCGGTCGTGGACTGGAGGGTCGTACCGAACTCGCCGACCCACACCGGGGCGATGTTCTGCTTGAAGATGTAGCCCCAGTACTTGTCCCAGATGCCCGGCATGTTGGCCGGGAAGGACGGATCGCTGAACCAGTCCTGCTGGGCGACGCTGGTGGCGTAGTCGTGGGCCGAGTACACCACCCGGTTCGCCACGTCGAGTTGCACCGGGTACTGCGCCACGCCCATCAGGTTGCCGCCCCACCAGCCCGAGACACCGTTGAAGGTCTGGACGCCCTCGACGAGGATCAGCAGGTCGGGGTTGACCGACAGGACCGCGTTCCCGGCCCGCTGGGCGGCCAGGCGCCAGTCCCTGGCCGTGTCGCCGCAGCCCCAGCAGGCCGGGTCGTGGGGCTCGTTGTGGAGGTCGATGCCGACGACCGTCGGGTTCCCCTTGTAGCGGGTCGCCAGCGCCTTGAGGTTGGTGATCCACGTCGTCTCGGGGACGGCCGAGGTGTACCAGAGCGCCGACTGCCCCGCCGCGTCCGGGCGGTGGCGGTCGAGGATGACCTTCAGTCCGCTCTGGCCGGCGTACGCGACGATCTTGTCCAGGACCTGGAGCGAGGTCAGGCCCTGGAGGTCGGCGTTCTTGCCGCCGGAGTGGTTGATGCTGTCGGGCATCATGCCCGGCTTGAGGATGTCGTCGCTGTAGGGCATGCGGAGGGTGTTGTAGCCCAGCGACTTCATCTGGTCGATCATGCTCTTGTAGTCGCGGGACCAGAGGCCGTGGGGGACGTGGTTGGCGGTCTCGAAGCCGAACCAGTTGATGCCGGCGATCCGGACGGACTGGCCGCTCGCGTCCAGGATCTGCCGGCCGCTGGTGCGCCAGTAGCCGGCCCCGGCCTCGGCGACGGCGTCCGGCGCGGTGGCCGCCGCCGCCGGGTGCGTGCCGCCGGCCAGGGGCAGCAGCAGGGCGGCGGCCGCGCACAGGGCGCCCAGGGTTCTCCGTAAGCTGCGGAACATGTCGCTGCTTCCTCCTCGGGAGGCGCGGGACCGGAACCGGTGGGAGCGCTCCCACCCCCGCACCTCTCATGGAAACAGATCGCATGAACACGTCAAGGCGTCCGGCATCACCTGATGCACCGGACGCCCCGACCGTGTTCCCCGCGAGGCCCCCGAGTCCCGCTCCCCGGGGGCCCTGCCTCACCGGCTCAGCTTCTGGAACCTCCGCACGGCCAGCGGCAGGAAGACCAGCGTGAGCACCACCGGCCACACCCCGGCCATCAGCAGCGCGTGCTGCTCGACCCAGGAGTCACCGCCGCCGACCGGCGTGCCGAACAGGTCGCGGGTCGCGGCGGCCGTGGAGGAGATCGGGTTCCAGGCGGAGATCCAGCCCAGCCAGTCGGGCATGAGCTGCGGGGCGACGAAGATGCTGGAGATCATGGTCAACGGGAACGCGACCGCGAAGAGACCGCCCGCCGCCTCCGGGTTGGGGACCAGCAGGCCCAGCCAGACGCCGACCCAGATGAGCGCGAAGCGCAGCCAGAGCAGCAGGCCGAACGCGGCCAGGAAGCCGAGGCCCGCCTCCGGGCGCCAGCCCATCGCGAGGGCCGTCAGCATCATGATGGCCAACTCGGCGCAGGCGACGAGGAGATCGGTGACCCCGCGCCCCGCGACCACCGCCGTCGGCGCCATCGGCATGGAACGGAACCGGTCGATGACGCCCTTGGTGGAGTCGTAGACCACGAGGGTCGCCGTGTTGATGAACCCGAAGGCCATGGTCATCACGAACATGCCCGGCATCAGGAAGTCCCGGTAGTCCCCGCCGCCGGGCACCTGCATGGCGCTGCCGAAGACATAGCCGTAGAGCAGGACGGACAGGATCGGGAAGCCCAGCTGCCAGGCGATGTTGACCGGTTGGCGCCGGTAGTGGGTGAGGCCGCGGCGGACGATGTTCCAGACGTCGGCCAGCACCCAGTACGTACGGCCGTGCCCGCTCGACACGTCCAGGTCGACGGCGCTCGCGGCGACGCTCCTGTCGGCGACGGCGTTCGGATCGACGGTGGTCATGCGGCGGCCCCCTTGTCGTTCTCGGCGGTCTTCTCCGTGCGGTGGCCCGTCAGGCGCAGGAACACGTCGTCCAGGCTGGGCCTGCGCAGGCCGATGTCCTCGACCCGCACGCCCTCGTCCTGGAGGGTGCGGGCCACCTCGGTGAGGGCCGAGACGCGGTCGGTCACGTGCGCGTGGACACGCAACTCCGTCTCGTCCGACTCCGGTTCGCCGTCCGAGACCCGGGCGACGACCTTCACCGCACGCGGGATGTCGGCGCGCTCGGCGACGACGACCTCGATCCGGTCGCCGCCGACCGTACTCTTCAGCCCGTCCGGGGTGTCGTCCGCGATGGCCCGCCCCTGGTCGATGACGGTGATGCGCTGGGCGAGCCGGTCGGCCTCCTCCAGATACTGCGTGGTGAGCAGCACGGTCGTACCGCTCGCGACCAACGCCCTTACGGATTCCCAGACTTCGCCCCGGCTGCGCGGGTCGAGGCCGGTCGTCGGCTCGTCGAGGAAGAGGACCGACGGCGCCAGGATCATCGAGGCGGCGAGGTCGAGCCGGCGCCGCATGCCGCCGCTGTACTTGCCGACACCCTTGTCCGCGGCGTCGGTGAGGTCGAACCGGTCGAGCAGCTCGACCGCGCGCAGCTTCGCCCGCTTCCCGCCGAGATGGAACAGCCGGCCGAACATCTCCAGGTTCTGCCGGCCGGTCAGCACCTCGTCCACGGCGGCGTACTGGCCCGTCAGCCCGATACGGGCCCGCACCTCACGTGGGTGCCGCGCCACGTCCAGACCGGCCACCGTCGCCCGGCCGCCGTCCAGGCGCAGCAGCGTGGACAGGATGCGTACGGCGGTGGTCTTGCCCGCGCCGTTCGGGCCGAGGAGGCCGTGCACCGTGCCCTCGCGGACGGTGAGGTCGAAGCCGTCCAGTGCGCGCTTCTCCCCGTACCGCTTCTCCAGACCCTCGGCCCGGACCGCGTACCCGTCACTCATGAGTCCCCCTTCAGACGTCGCCGGATCAGAACTGGGTACACCGTACCCGATTTCGCGTACGACGTACCCAGTTTTTTCTCGAGGATTTAGACTCGGGCCCATGACTAGGGGCAAGAGCGGTGCGGCGGCCGGCACCGCGAGCGGTACGGAGAGCAGCGGCAGCGGCGACATCGTCCGCACCCAGCAACTGCTCTGGGACACCGGCCCGCGCCCCAGCCGCGGCCCGAAGCCGGGGCTCACCCTGGAGCGGATCGTGGAGGCGGCGGTCCGGGTCGCCGACACGGAGGGGCTGCACGCCCTCTCCATGCGCCGGGTCGCCACCGAACTCGGCACCGGGACCATGTCCCTGTACCGCTATCTCCCCGGCAAGGGCGAACTGCTGGACCTGATGCTCGACCGTGTCCAGCGGCCCTCCGAGAACCCCGCCGACCTCGGCGACGACGGCTGGCGCTCCGCCCTGGAGGCCATGGGCCGCGCCACGCTCGCCCTCTACCGGCGCCACCCCTGGCTGCTGCAGGTCAACCAGTCCCGCCCGGTTCTCGGGCCGAGCGCCCTCGAGGGCATGGAGAAGGTGCTCTCCCGCATCAAGTCCATGGGGCTGACCGACCCCGAACTGGTCTCCGCGATCATCGCCGTGGACGGCTACGTCGTCGGCGCCGCCCGTACCCAGCTCTACGCCCAGGAGGCGGAACACCGCACCGGCCTCACCGACGCGCAGTTCTGGCAGGCCCAGGCGCCCGTCCTCGAACAGCTCATGCTCTCCGGCCGCTACCCCCTCCTCGCCGGCCTCTCCGAGGACGCCTTCGGCGCGGACTTCGACCACTTCGAGTTCGGGTTGCAGCGCGTCCTGGACGGGCTGGAGATGCTCGTGAACCGACGGCGCGCGGGGGCGGGGGCCGGGCAGGACGGGGATGCCGGAGAGGCAGCCGGGGGCGAGTAGGCGGGTGACTCAGGAGGCTCAGGAGGACGGGCGCCGCAGCCGCCTGAAGCCCCAGAGGACGACGATCCCGCCGGCCACGGCGAGCGCGCCGACCTTGAAGGTGGAGCTGGTTCCTTCGCCGTCCGCCGCCGTGCCGCCGGAATCCTTCCCGCCGGAGGACGACGACCCGGAGCCGCCGCTCCCGGAGCCGTCGCCGGGCACGTCCCGCGCGACGACCGAGCTGCCCGATCCCTCGCTGCCGTACATGATCTTGGAGCCGTCGGTGTCGAAGGTGACGGACTCCCCCTGCCGCTGCAGGGGCACGTTCAGCCGCTCGACCTTCTTGATTGTGCCGCCGTTCCAGTCGTAGAGGATGCCGCCGAAGTACGCGCGCAGGGCGAGCTGCTTGCCGTCCGGCGAGAACGCGCCGTCGGTGACCTCCAGATCGGGGACCGAGGCGACCTTCCTGAACACGTTCGTGCCGGAGGAGGAGAGGTCGGCCGGACCCTCGTACAGCGATCCGCCCTCCTCGTTCTTGTCCGCGATGTAGACCCGCCCGGTCTTCGGATGCACCATCAGCGCCTCCGCGTCCCGCGCCCCGTCCTCGTACGTGACGACGTACTGCGTGGCCTTGATCGTCTGGTCCTTCAGCTCCTTCGGCTCCGGGAGTTCGTAGATCCAGACGTACGCCCAGGTGCCGCCCAGGTTGTCGCCGATGTCACCGACGTAGAGCTTGTTGCCGGGGCCCATGGAGATCGCCTCGACGTCACGCGGGGTGCCGACGCCCGTCAGGGTGACCGTGGCGACCGTCTCGCCCGTCCTGCTGTCCACGGCGTAGAGGAACGCCCCGTCGTCGCTGTCGTTGTGGGTCCAGTAGACCCCCGGGTGCTGACGCGACGCGGCGAGACCGCTCGACTCGGTGATGCGGGTGTCCTTCATCGTGAAGCCGTCCTCGTCGGCGGCCGCGGGCGCGGCCGGGAGGGCGGCGAGCAGGACCGCGGCGAGACCGGCGAGACCGGCGCGGGGCGCGCGGAACCGGCGGAGGGGGTGAGGGCGGTTGAGGGGGCGACGGCGCATGGGCCCAAGCCTGCCATCTCGCTCCGCTGGGTGGGGTGGGGGAGCGCCGTGGGGGGGTGGGTGAGTGGGCGGGTGCGGGCTGGTGGGCTTCTCGCGCAGTTCCCGCGCCCCTGAAAGAGCCGAGGCTGCGCCCCCTGCTCTTTCGTCCGCCCATGCTCCCTCGTCTCACGTGGCGGGGTTCACAGGTGTCTTCTGTGGCGAGAGGTCGTACCGGCCGGTAGCGATCGTTCATGATGTGCGGATGCTCAGGTTCATGCCCGTAGGCGACTCCATGACGATCGGGAGCGCGGGCGAACACACGTGGCGCTACCGGCTCTGGCAGCACCTGCGCACGACGTACGACGGCCCCTTCGAGATCGTCGGACCGCGCGAGACGCTCCACGACAAGGCCACGGACGCCCCGACGTCCTACGAGTACGCCGGGACCGACCCCCGCTTCCCCCGGGCGCACCTCGCCGGCTGGGGCGAGGGCTGGCTGCACATGGCCCCGCTGATCGCCGACGCGGTCCGCTCCCACCGGGCGGACGTCCTCCTCGTCTCCCTCGGCCTGATCGACCTCGGCTTCTACACCAACGCCGAGCAGACCGCCGAGAACACCCGCCGCTTCGTCGAGGCCGCCCGCGAGGCGAACCCGCACGTCCGCATGGTCCTCCTCCCGGTCACCCCCAACGTCCGCGCCGAGTCCGACGCCCCCTTCGCCGCCCAGGTCGCCCGTTTCAACGAACTCCTCGCCAAGACCGCCGCCGACCTCGACGAACCCCGCTCCCCCCTCCTCCTGGCCTCCCCGCCCCCGTCGTACGACATCCACGGGGACACCTACGACGGCACCCACCCCAACGCCTCCGGCGAACACAAGATCGCGGCGACCTTCGCGAACGCGATGCACGAGGCGTGGGACCTGGGGGGACCGTACGAGGAGGCGTAGCCTCCGTGTCCCCTTCGTCGGTCGTGCCCTCGTCACCGTACGTACCGTTGTACTGCGCGGCCGTCCTCGATCGAGGGGGCGGCCGAGGAGGAGCGCCACAAGGTAGAGATCGTCGAGCGGACCATCTCCATGTCGCCGCAGCGGGATGCCCGTTGGAAGACCATCTTCGCGATCCTCCAGGCGCTCCTGGAGGCCTTCGGGAAGGGGGTGAACATCGTCTCGGACGTCCGCATCGATTTCCTCGGCCAGCTGAACGGCCTTGCCCCGGACGTGGCGAAGCTGCGTGACGACGCCGAGAAGGACTCCCACGGCCGCCGGCGCCACGAGGACGTCGAGTTCATCGCCGAGGTCATCTCCAAGGACACCGCCAGGAACGACTACGGCCCCAAGAAGACCGCGTACGCACTGGCCGAGGTCCCCGTCTACCTGATCGCCGATCCGTACACGGGCAAGTGCCGTCTGTTCACCCAGCCCAAGGACGGCGACTACATCAGCGACCTGTCGGTCACCTACGGCGGCGACGTCGACATGACCACCACCCTCCTCGGCCTGGTCCTGCCCACCGCCGATTTCCCCCGAGGCTGACGCCGTCGCCCGCGACCTCCCGGCCCGGGCCATCCGCACTTGCCCGGCCGCCTCCCACTCGCTTGGATGACCCGGTCGGACGGCGCGGTGACGAATGCGGGGCGGGGTGGGGATGGCGCGGGCCGGGAGCGGCGGTGGGCTGGGACGGGAGTTCCGGTGGCTGTGGGCGGCGTACGCGGTCAGCGCGTTCGGGACCCGGCTGTCGTTCGACGCGCTCCCCCTGCTCGCGGTGCTGGTCCTGCACGTCGGCCCCACGGAGGTCTCCGCGCTGGCGGCCGCCGGTCTGGCGGTGGGTGCGGCGGTGGCCGTGCCGCTCGGCCCGTGGGTGGAGTTCCACCGCAAGCGCCCGGTGATGATCTCGATGGACCTGGTCCGCTGCGCGGCCCTGCTGTCCGTCCCGGCGGCCTACGCCCTGGACCTGCTGACCTTCCCCCAGCTCCTCCTGGTCGCCATGGTCGTCGCCGTGGCCGACATCACCTTCACCGCGGCGAGCGGCGCCTGTCTGAAGTTCCTGGTCCCCCAGGAGCACCTCGTGGCCGCCAACGGCCGCTTCGAGGCCACGACCTGGACCACGACCATGCTCGGCCCGCCCCTCGGCGGCGCCGCGATGGGCCTCTTCGGCCCGGTCGTCACCGTGCTGATCGACGCCGCCAGCTACCTCCTCTCGGCAGCGGGCATCCGGGCGATCGGCGCCAAGGAGCCCCGCCCGACCGGCAGTAATGAGCCCCGCCCGACCCGCAGTAAGGAGACCCACGCGGCCCCGCCCAGGAAACCGGCTACGGGCACCACCCCCCGGCTCCGCCTCGGCGACCTCCTGGACGGCTGGCGGTACATCCTCCGCGACCCCGCCCTGCGCCCCCTCTTCCTCAACTCCGTCCTGGTCAACGCCCTGATCATGGCCCCGGCGCCACTGCTGCTCATGCTCATGGTGGGTCAACTCGGCTTCGCGCCCTGGCAGTACGGTCTCGCCTTCGCCGTCCCGTGCGTCGGCGGTCTGATCGGCTCGCGCCTGTCCCGTCCGCTGGTCGCCCGGTACGGCCAGGACAGGGTCGTCCGGGTCGCCGGAACCCTCCGGGCGTGCTGGCCGCTGGGCCTGGCGTTCGTCGGCGCGGGGCCGGCCGGACTCGTCCTCGTCATGGTCGTCGAACTGGGCCTGATCACCTGCATCGGCGTCTTCAACCCCGTGCTGGCCACCCAGCGCCTCACCCGGACCCCGCCGGACCGCGTCGCCCGCACCCTCACCGCCTGGTCCGTCACCGGCAAGCTCACCACCGCCGCCATGACAGCCCTCTGGGGCGTCCTCGCCGCCGTCACCACCCCCCGCACGGCGATCGCCACGGCCGGCCTGCTCCTCCTGACGACCCCTCTGTTCCTCCTCCCCCACCGTCACCGCGAACGGCCCGACGCGAGAACTGACAACTCCCGTGATCTCAACCGTGCTTGACGTTCCAGCATGGTCCGCTTGGCTACGGAGAACCACGTGCCAGCCGCCGACACGAGAGCGAGGGATCCCCGCTCCATGTGATGACCGCCGCAAGCAGCCCGACGGCCGTCGGCTCCTCACCGCCTGCCAGAACACGCAGGTCCTGGCAGGCTGAGCGAGCGGACGGCCGGGCGCTCCGGGAAAACGGCGCGGCGGTCAGAACATCGTGTTGTCGTTCGCCGAGGTCTCCGGCACGTCCTGTATCGCGTCCCAGTGCTCCACGATCTTCCCGTTCCGCACCCGGAACAGGTCGAGGACGGCCTGCCCCCGCGCCCCCGGCGCGTTTCCGTAGTGGCTGTGGACGGCGACGAGGTCGCCCTCGGCGATGACACGCTTGCGCGAGACCGCGAGGGCGGGGAACTGCTGGAAGTAGCCGCCCAGACCGGCCTTGACCCCCTCCACGCCGTCGGGGACGTCCGGGTTGTGCTGGTGGTACTCGGGCCCCCAGTACTCGTCGATCGCCGACAGGTCCTTCCGCACCATCAGCCGGTCGAACGCCCTGGTCACCAGCTTCTCGTTGGACGAGGTCAGCCACGCCGGTCCCGGCTCGCCCGTCCGGGGCCGGCTGACCGTGGAGAACATGTCGTTGCCGTTGGCCGAGGACGCCGGCACGTCCTGCGCCACGTCCCAGTGCTCGGCGATCCGCCCGCCCTGGAAACGGAAGATGTCGAAGACGGCGGAGCCCCGACTGCCGGGTGTCAGCACGACGTTGGAGTGCACGAGCACGAGGTCGCCCTGCGAGACGACCCGCTTGACGTCGTACGCGGCCTCCGGGAACTGCTGGTGCACCACGAAGGCGAGCCCCTTCAGCGTCTCCGCCCCGTCCGCCGCGAGCGGATTGTGCTGGATATAGTCCTGCCGCACGTACCGGTCCACGACCGCCGTGTCCCCGTCCTCGAACACCCCCTTCAGCACGCGTACGGCCACGGACTTCTGGTACCCGAGCCGCGCGGCGTCCCCGTACGGGGCCCGCTCGCCGACGGCGGCGGCCGGGGCCGCGACGGCCGGTACGACGGCGACGGTGGAGGTGAGCGCGACGGCCGCGAGGATGGCGACGAGGGCGCGGCGGGCAGGCGTGGTGGGGGTCACGATGCTCCCATCGGAGAAGTGAGCTTGAAACTTCAAGCTTCTACTTACGAAAGGAAAGCACTACCCCTTGGTTAGCGTCAAGATCCCTCCCCCTTCCTCCCCCTTGCCTAGAGCGCACTCCACCGCCTTGGCTAGACGGTCATGGAGTACACACAGCTCGGACGCACAGGTCTCAAGGTCAGTCGGCTGGTCCTCGGCACGATGAACTTCGGTCCGCAGACGGACGAAGCGGACAGTCACGCGATCATGGACGCCGCACTGGACGCGGGCATCAACTTCTTCGACACGGCGAACGTGTACGGGTGGGGCGAGAACAAGGGCCGCACCGAGAGCATCATCGGCAACTGGTTCGCGAAGGGCGGCGAGCGCCGCGACAAGGTGGTCCTCGCGACCAAGGTGTACGGGAACATGGCCGCGTCCGCCGACTCCTGGCCCAACCACGACAAGCTCTCCGCGCTGAACATCCGGCGGGCCGTGGACGCCAGCCTCAAGCGGCTGCGCACGGACCACATCGACGTCTACCAGTTCCACCACATCGACCGGAACACCCCGTTCGAGGAGATCTGGCAGGCCGTCGACGTACTCGTGCAGCAGGGCAAGATCCTGTACGCCGGCTCCAGCAACTTCCCCGGCTACAAGATCGCCCAGGCCAACGAGACCGCCGCCCGGCGCGGCGGCACCATCGGCCTCGTCAGCGAGCAGTGCCTCTACAACCTCGCCGAGCGCCGCGCGGAGATGGAGGTCATCCCGGCCGCGCAGGAGTACGGCCTCGGGGTCATCCCCTGGTCGCCGCTGCACGGCGGACTGCTCGGCGGGGTCATCAAGAAGGAGGCCACACAGGGCCGCCGCAGCTCCGGCCGCAGCGCCGACGCCCTCTCCGACCCGGCCGTGCGCGGCCAGGTCCAGGCGTACGAGGACCTGCTCGACAAGCACGGCATCGAACCGGGCGAGGCCGCCCTCGCCTGGCTTCTCACCCGGCCGGGCGTCACGGGCCCGATCGTCGGCCCGCGGACGGCCGAGCAGCTCCGGTCGGCGATCCGCGCGAGCGAGCTGGAACTGAGCGAGGAGCTGCTGGCGTCGCTGGACGAGATCTTCCCGGGCCCGGGCCCGTCCCCGGAGGCCTTCGCCTGGTGACCACCACCGGCCCTCCGTAAGGGGCGCGGGGAACTGCGCGGTCGGCCCCCACCGGCGGGCGGACGAGAACGGTCCGCAGTTCCCCGACAGCCACCGCGACCTACGGCAACCACGACCGAGGGTCACCGAAAACGGCGGCCACCGAACGGGCCGCCACGGTACGGACGGCCACCACCACGGACGGCCACCACCACGGACGCCCACCACCACGGACTGCCTCCGCCACGGACGACTTCCGCCACGGACGGCCGCCAGAACGGACGGCCGCTGGAACAGACGGCTACCGCGACGTACGGCCGCCGGAACCGACGGTCACCGGAACCCGGCGCTCACCTGCCGAGCGCCGCCGCGACAGCGACCACCGCGAACATCAGCACAAGCACACCGGCCATGATCCGGTTTCGGGTCTTCGGGTCCACCCCCCGAGCCTAACCGGCGGCCCGAACGGTCATCCGGCCGCCCCGAGCGCCCAGCGCCCCACCGCCTCGTACCGCGGCTGCTCCCCCGGCACCCCGGACGTCGGCAGATTGCTGCGCACCAGCACGAGGTCGGCCACCGTCCACGTACGCCCGGCGAAGGTGTCGAGGACCTCGACGTACGGCCGTACGTCGACGTCCTCCCGGCTGCGGGCCACCGTCAGATGGGGCGTGTACCGGCGGTGCTCCCCCATCGGCACCCCGGCCCTGCGCGCCGCCGCCTCCGCGCGGTCGGCCAGCAGCCGGAGCGCGCCGAGATCCCCGTCGGCGCCCGCCCACAACGCCCGGCCGCGCCCGAACTGCCCGCCGCCGCGTACCGCCAGCGGAAACGGCTCGCTCCGCCGGGCGGCCCGCTCCAGGCGTCGGGACAGCTCCGGTACGACGTCCTCCCCGACCTCACCGTAGAAGGCGAGGGTGAAGTGCCAGCCGGGCGGCTCGGTCCAGCGCAACCGGTCCGCACCGGCGAGGCCCTTCAACTCCCCGATCAGCAGGCCGAGTTCGTCGACGACATCGGCGGGCGGCAGCACGGCGGCGAACAGCCGCACGGTGGGCGTGGCACTCATGGCGGCCACCTTCGCAGGTCTACGCCGCCGTCGTCACGGGAACAGCCCGCTCCCGGGGCACGACCCGCATCCTCGGGTGACCCCGGTTCCACCCCATCGACAGCCGCAGTCCGCCGGCCCTGACGAGGATCAGGCCCACGGTGACGGCGGCGACGGTGGAGACGACACCACCGGCGACGAACCCGGCGCGGGCGCCGTACGCGTCGGTGGCCCAGCCGGCGACCGGCGCGCCCAGCGGGGTGCCACCGAGGAAGACCATCATGTAGAGGGCCATGACACGGCCGCGCATGACGGGATCGGTGTTCATCTGGATCGCCGTGTTGGTGGTGACGTTCACGGTCAGGCCGAACATCCCTATCGGCACCATGAGCAGGGCGAACATCCAGTACGACGGGGCCAGCGCGGCCACGATCTCCAGCAGGCCGAAGGCGAGCGCTCCCCCGATCAGCACCCGCAGCCGGGTCGTGCCGCGGCGGGCGGCGAGCAGGGCGCCGGCGACCGAGCCGACCGCCATGAGGGTGTTGAAGAGGCTGTACGAGCCGGCACCCGAGTGGAACACGTCGTCCGCGTACGCCGACAGCCAGACGGGGAAGTTGAAGCCGAAGGTGCCGATGAAGCCGACGAGGACGATGGGCCAGAGCAGCTGGGGACGGCCGGCCACATAGCGCAGGCCCTCGCGGAGCTGGCCCTTGGCGCGCGGGGCGCGGCGGACGGGGTGCAGGTCGCGGGTGCGCATCAGCAGCAGGCCGATGATGGGGGCGACGAAGGAGAGGCCGTTGAACAGGAAGGCCCAGCCCGAGCCGACGGTCGTGATCATCACGCCGGCGACGGCGGGGCCGACCAGACGGGCCGACTGGAAGTTCGCCGAGTTGAGGCTGACCGCGTTCTGCAACTGGTCCGGTCCGACCAGCTCCGACACGAACGACTGCCGGGCCGGGTTGTCGACCACGGTGGCCATGCCCACGGCGAAGGCGGCCACGTACACGTGCCACACCTGCACCTGGCCGGAGAGCGTCAGCGCGGCGAGCGCCAGTCCCGTGACCGCCATCGACGTCTGCGTCAGGAACAGCAGCCGCCGCTTGGGGAACCGGTCGACCAGCACGCCGCCGTACAGCCCGAACAGCAGCATCGGCAGGAACTGCAGCGCCATCGTCACACCGACGGCCGTGGACGAGCCGGCCAGGCTCAGGACCAGCCAGTCCTGTGCGATCCGCTGCATCCACGTGCCGACGTTCGAGACGACCTGTCCGACGAAGAACAACCGGTAGTTGCGCACCCGCAGCGACCGGAACATGGACGCGCGCTCACGGGAGGCGGGGGTCTGCGGGGCGGCCGGCTGTGCGGCCGGCGGGGTGTCGGCGGCGGTCACCGCCGGGACGGCGGCGTTCGGCGGCGCCTCGGGCGGCGCCTCGGGGGCGGTGGGACGGTGCAGCGGGCCGGTGGTATCCGGCGGTGCTTCGCGCACCTCGTGCGAGGGCGGGGTGGTGTGAGGGTTCGGTGGTGCGGGGACGGAAGCTGCTCCGGGGCCCGTACTCAAAGGGGATCGCCTCCTTGCGTGGAACGCGTGCGTGTCGTGCGGTTGCGTAAGCCTCACGACTCCCGTTCTGTCTGCTGTGGCTTCTTATGCCTTCTTCTGGATGTTCCGTGCACTTCTGCCTTCTTCTGCCTGCCGGTTCCCGGGGCCGCCCATGCCCGCCCCCCGGCGGCGCGCGGACCGTCGTCCGGGCGTACCGGTGGCCGGACCGGCGTACGCCCATGGCCGAGGCGCGCCCCGGCGGGCGAGTGGCGGGTCAGAGGTGGGCGAGCTTCTCCAGGACCGGCGCGGCCGCGCGCAGCTTCTCCCACTCGTCCTCGCCGAGGCCCTCGACGAGGGAGGCGAGGAACGCGTTGCGCCTGCGGCGGCTCTCCTCCAGCATCGCCTCGGCCCGCTCGGTCTGGGTGACCACCTTCTGCCGCCTGTCCTCGGGGTGCGGCTCCAGTTTCACGAGGCCCTTGCTCTCCAGCAGGGCGACGATCCGGGTCATCGACGGCGGCTGCACGTGCTCCTTGCGGGCCAGCTCACCGGGGGTGGCCGTGCCGCAGCGGGCGAGGGTGCCGAGCACCGACATCTCGGTCGGGCTCAGCGACTCGTCGACCCGCTGGTGCTTGAGCCGACGGGACAGGCGCATCACGGCGGAACGGAGGGCGTTCACAGCGGCCTCGTCGTCGCCATGGTTCAGGTCAGGCATGTTCTTTAGCATAAGTCATTACTCTCGCTAAAGACCACCGGAACTCCACAGCGGTGCCCGTGAGGACCGCCACTCATGCCCACACCGACCTCCACGTCACTCATATGAGTGACTAGTAAGCGGAACGTGACACCAGGGGCGGCAGATACACGACTCTTGTACACATGGGGACCACTGTGCTCAGCCTGCGGATAGACGGGGAGCTGCTCGACCGGCTCCGGACCCACGCGGCGAAAAGGGGGATGAGCGTCCAGGACTACGTGATCGGGACGCTCATCCGGGACGACTTCGACGAGCGGTTCCAGAGCGCCGTCGAGGAGACGGAGAAGTTCTACGGGGTGACGTGAGGCGGCCGGGTGCCGCTCACGTCAGCCCCAGCGCCGGCATCAGGTAGTAGAAGCCGAAGACCGCCGACACCACGTACATCGCCACCGGAACCTCGCGTCCACGACCCGCGGCCAGACGCAGCACGACGAAGGTGATGAAGCCCATGCCGATGCCGTTGGTGATCGAGTAGGTGAACGGCATCATCACCATCGTCACGAAGGCCGGGATCGCGATGGTGTAGTCGGCCCAGTCGATCTCGCGGACCGAGTTCGCGAGGATCAGGAATCCGACCGCGAGCAGCGCCGGGGTCGCCGCCTGGGAGGGCACCATCGTGGCGACCGGCGTCAGGAACAGCGCGACGGCGAACAGCGCGCCGGTGACCAGGTTCGCGAAGCCGGTGCGCGCACCCTCGCCGACACCGGCGGTCGACTCCACGAAACAGGTCGTGGCAGAGGACGAGCTGGCTCCACCGGCGGCGACGGCGATGCCGTCGACGAAAAGCACCTTGTTGATGCCGGGCAGCTGGCCGTCCGCGTCGGTCAGCCTGGCCTCGTCGCCGACGCCCATGATCGTGCCCATCGCGTCGAAGAAGCACGACAGCAGGACCGTGAAGACGAAGAGGACACCGGTCAGCACACCGACCTTCGAGAACCCGCCGAAGAGGCTGACCTGGCCGATCAGACCGAAGTCGGGGGACGCGACCGGGTTGCCGGGCCACTTCGGCGTCGTCAGGCCCCAGGCGCCCTCGGGCAGGTCGGCGGCGGCCTCGATGACGACCGCGAGCAGCGTCATCGCGACGATGGAGATCAGGATCGCGCCCGGCACCCTGCGCACGATCAGCGCGAGCGTCAGCAGCGCGCCGAGGACGAAGACCAGCACCGGCCAGCCGTCGAGGTGCCCGGTGGCACCCAGCTGGAGCGGCACGGTCGTGCGGGCGGCGTCCGGGATGCGGGTGACGAAGCCGGAGTCGACCAGCCCGATCAGCATGATGAACAGGCCGATACCGATGGAGATGCCCTTGCGCAGACTCAGCGGCACGGCGTTCATGACCCGCTCCCGCAGCCCCGTCGCCACCAGCAGCATCACGACGAACCCGGCCAGGACGACCATGCCCATCGCGTCCGGCCAGGACATGCGCGGCGCGAGCTGCAGCGCGACGACCGTGTTCACGCCGAGGCCCGCCGCCAGGGCGATCGGCACGTTGCCGATGACCCCCATGAGGAGCGTGGTGAAGGCGGCGGTGACGGCGGTCGCGGTGACCAACTGGCCGTAGTCCAGCTGGTGGCCGTACATGTCCTTCGCGCTGCTCAGGATGATCGGGTTCAGCACGATGATGTACGCCATCGCGAAGAAGGTGGCGAAACCGCCCCGGATCTCGCGGGACAGGGTGCTGCCGCGCTCGGTGATCCTGAAGTGGCGGTCGAACACGCCGAGGGTGCTGCTCTGCGGGGACATGCGGAACCTCATCCCCAACAGGCAGCCCAATGCTGTTGGAGTTTTCTACGAACAGAAGTGGTCAGACAGAAACCGTTTCAGTATGAACATATAATTCAAGTCACGCCATCTCCGCGCGTAGACCCATCCGCCTCGTAAGCTGTGCCCATGGCGAAGTGGATCCCCAAGCACGAGGCACCGGCGCCCCTGGAGGGGCCCATCGTGCCGACCATCACCGGCGGCACGATCCTGTGGCTCGTCCTCTTCGTCGTCCAGCTCCCCTTCTACGGCTGGTACGAGGACCACGGACACACCTGGTGGATCTGGACGTGCCTCGCGGGCGGCGGGCTGGGCTTCATCGGCGTCTACTACGTCCGCCGACGGGACGCGGCGATCAAGCGGGACGCGGCACGAGAGGCTGAGGAGCAGGCCACCGCGCCCGGCACGGCCTCGTCCGGCACGGCCTCGTCCGACACAGAGACGGCGGGCCCCGGAACGACGGGGCCGGAGAAGACCGGAACCGAGACGTCCGAGTCCAAGTCCGACGACGTGACCGCCCGGCCCGCCTCCAACTGAGCCCGACGGCGCCGCCCCCGGGGGCCGAGGGCCACCGGCACCGCCGCGGGACGTCGGGCGGCATGAGACGTACGGCACGCCACGACATGAGACGTACGGCGCGGCACGAGAGGTACGGCGCGGCGCGCCGCGCCGCCGCCACCGAGCCCCGCCCGCCCGGCGATCGCGGACGCCACCGGGGTACGCCGACGGTCCGAAAGCGACAGAAGGCCCGCGGTCCGAAAACGACTGCCCCCGGACTCGGACAGCCCCAGCCCCTCCCCTCCCCTCCGCCCGGCACGCGACGTCCACCCCAGCAGCGCGGCAGGCACCCGGGAGGCGCAGCGCCCGGCACGCACCTCCGCGTGCCTCCCACCCCCGACAAGGCCCCGTACGACCCAGGCAGCACGGCGTGACCCGTCCCTCCTCCCCAGGTCGGATCTTTGGCGCACTCGGCGGGTGAACCCCCAAATCCGCACGTACCGTCGAATGCATGACGCACATCGACGCGGGTACCGAACTCGATCCCGCGCACCCCACGCCCGCCCCGGCCCACCCGGGGCGGGCGCGTGGTCTGACGGCCGCCGAGGTGGCCGGGCGGGTCGCCCGCGGCGAGGTGAACGACGTACCCGTGCGGAGCAGCCGCTCCATGGTGGACATCGTCCGCGCGAACGTCTTCACCCGGTTCAACGCGATCATCGGCGTCCTCTGGGTGATCATGCTGTTCGTCGCGCCCATCCAGGACAGCCTGTTCGGCTTCGTGATCCTCGCCAACACCGGCATCGGCATCGTCCAGGAGTGGCGGGCGAAGAAGACCCTCGACTCCCTCGCGGTGATCGGCGAGGCGAAACCCACGGTCCGGCGGGACGGGGTCGCCGCGCAGGTCGGGACCTCCGACATCGTCCTCGGGGACCTCATCGAGATCGGCCCGGGCGACAAGATCGTCGTGGACGGCGAGTGCGTCGAGACCGACGGGCTGGAGATCGACGAGTCGCTGCTCACCGGCGAGGCCGACCCGGTCGTCAAGCACCCCGGCGACCCGGTGATGTCCGGCAGCTTCGTGGTCGCCGGCGGCGGGGCCTTCACCGCGACGAAGGTGGGCCGGGAGGCCTACGCCGCCCAGCTCGCGGAGGAGGCGAGCCGCTTCACCCTGGTCCACTCCGAGCTGCGCTCCGGCATCTCCACCATCCTCAAGTACGTCACCTGGATGATGGTCCCGACCGCGATCGGCCTGATCATCAGCCAGCTGATCGTGAAGGAGAACGACTTCAAGGACTCCGTCGCCCGCACGGTCGGCGGCATCGTCCCGATGGTCCCCGAGGGCCTGGTGCTGCTGACCTCGGTCGCCTTCGCGATCGGGGTGATCCGCCTCGGCCGCAAGCAGTGTCTGGTGCAGGAACTGCCGGCCATCGAGGGCCTCGCCCGCGTCGACACCGTCTGCCTCGACAAGACCGGCACCCTCACCGAGGGCGGCATGGACGTCACGGAACTGCGCCCCCTCGACGGCGCCGACGAGGCGTACGTACGCACGGTCCTCGGCGCGCTCGGGGAATCCGACCCCCGCCCGAACGCCTCCCTCCAGGCCGTCATCGACGCCTGCCCGGACAGCGACGGCTGGCGCTGCACCGAGTCCCTGCCGTTCTCCTCGGCCCGCAAGTACAGCGGCGCTTCCTTCGGCGAGAGCGACGGCGCGACCAGCACCTGGCTGCTCGGCGCCCCCGACGTCCTGCTCCCCGACGGCGCCCCGGCCCTCGCCGAGACCGACCGGCTCAACGAGCAGGGGCTGCGCGTCCTGCTGCTGGCCCGGGTGACCCGCGAACTCGACGACCCCGAGGTCGCCCGGGACTCCCGCCCCACCGCCCTCGTCGTCCTCGAACAGCGGCTGCGCCCCGACGCCGCCGACACCCTGCGCTACTTCGAGGAGCAGAACGTACGGGCGAAGGTCATCTCCGGCGACAACGCGGTGTCGGTCGGCGCGGTGGCCGGGAAGCTGGGCCTGACCGGCGAGGTCGTCGACGCCCGTCGGCTCCCCGGCGAACGCGACGGCATGGCCGCCGCCCTCGACTCCGGCACGGTCTTCGGCCGGGTCACCCCGCAGCAGAAGCGGGAGATGGTCGGCGCGCTGCAGTCCCACGGCCACACGGTCGCGATGACGGGCGACGGCGTGAACGACGTGCTGGCCCTCAAGGACGCCGACATCGGTGTGGCGATGGGCTCGGGCTCGGAGGCGACCAGGGCCGTCGCCCAGATCGTCCTGCTCAACAACAGCTTCGCGACGCTGCCGTCCGTGGTCGCGGAGGGCCGCCGGGTCATCGGCAACATCACGCGGGTGGCCACCCTGTTCCTCGTCAAGACGGTCTACTCGGTACTCCTCGCCGTCCTGGTGGTCTGCTGGCAGGTGGAGTACCCCTTCCTCCCCCGCCATCTGACCCTGCTCTCCACCCTGACGATCGGGGTCCCGGCGTTCTTCCTCGCCCTGGCCCCCAACAAGGAGCGCGCGCAACCCCACTTCGTGCGGCGGGTGATGCGGTACTCGATCCCCGGCGGCGTGCTGGCCGCCGTCGCCACCTTCGTCACCTATCTGATCGCCCGTCACCACTACACGGGCGAGGGTGCGTTGGGGGCGGAGACCAGCGCGGCCACCCTCACGCTCTTCCTGATCTCCATGTGGGTGCTGGCCATCATCGCCCGCCCGTACACCTGGTGGCGCCTGGGCCTGGTCGCCGCGATGGGCGGATGCTTCCTGCTGGTCCTCGTCGTGCCCTGGCTCCAGGACTTCTTCGCCCTGCGGCTGGTCGGGGCGACCATGCCGTGGATCGCGGTCGCCGTGGCGGCGGGGGCGTCGGCCCTGCTGGAGTTCCTGTGGAGGTGGGTGGACCGCCGCTTCCCCGCGTAGGGCGCACATGCGCGCCGTAGGGCCGCGCACCCGCGTGCCGTAGGGCGTATGCGCGTGCCGTAGAGCGTATGCGCGTGCCGGAAACCGGACGACTCCGGCCCGCGTCCTCTTCCTCCGACCGGTCTCGCCGAGGCCGCACCGTCGCGTCACCGGCGTCCCACGGCACCGGGAGGCGGCGCGGGGAGGGGAGTAACAGCGCATGAACCCGTACCAGCCGGTGGAGTTCCACGCCCCGTGCGGACACCTGATCTCGGCTCCGGCCGACCGGGTCGGGCAGGACGTCCGCTGCCCGCACTGCCACCGGGTGGCCCGGGTTCCGTCGCCCGACGTGCCGTACGCCTCGGCGGTGCCCGTGCCCGCCGGTGCCGTCGAACCGGCCGCGCTGACCGCGCTCTACGTCACCGCGCTGATCGGCGGGCTCCTCGGCGCGGGCCTCGTCTATCTCGTCATGTTCGACGAGTTCTCCGAGACCGAGCTGGTGTCGATCACCCCGCTGTGGTTCTTCCCCGTCGTCTTCGGCCTGTACGGCTTCGCCTCGCAGCGGCTGCTGCGCCGCATCGCGACGGGCCGCGCCAGAGACCTCAAGGAGGCCGCCGGCATGTCGATCGACGTGGCCGGCCACTGGGCGGCCCTGGTCCTCTTCCCGTTCCTGGTGCTGAAGTGGCGCAGTTCCCTGCTCGTGTCGCTGGCGGCGGCGCTGTTCTGGGCCGTGCTGCTGTGGCTGTTCTTCGTGCTGGTCTTCCCGAGCCTCTGACGGCACGGGCACCGGCACGGCGGCCTCCGGCAGCACGGCCCACCCCCTGTCACGTCACCGCGCGGGGCCCTACGTCACGTCGACGTAGTCGGCCGTCGCGCTGACCGGCGCCGTCGTGGTCACCCCGGCGTAGCTGAAGCGCCAGTACCCGTCGTACGCGGCGGTGCCGGTGGCCCTCACGTTGCCGGAGGCGTCCGAGTACACCGTCCTGACGGTGGTGTACGTGCTGCTGCCCGCCTTGCGGAACTAGCAGCTTGACCAGCTGCTTGGCGGAGGGCTTGTAGGGGGGCTCTGCCAGTCGGCGCGGGTGAGCCGGCCCGTCGCGGTGACGGTCTTCCCCTTCTTGACCGGTTCCGGCCCGGCGTCGACGGTGAGCGGCCGAACGAGAGGGCGCCGGTCCGGGAGACCCCGGGCCGACGCCCCGCCTCTCGCTACCGGCGCGCCTACTTCACATCGACGGCGTCGGCCGCCGAGGTCACGGCCGCCGTGGTCGACGTGCCCGCGAAGACGAAGCGGTACGTGCCGTCGACGGTCGCCTTGACGGTGGTCTTCAGGGCGCCCTTCGAGGACGACTTGACCGTCTTGACGTCCGTGTAGGTGGACGTGCCCTTCTTCTTGAACTGCAGTTTCACGGACTGGCCGCCGTACGCCGGGAACTTGTTGGTGTTCCAGTCGGCGCGGGTCAGCTTGCTCGTGACCGTGATGGTGCTGCCCTTCCTGACGGGCTCGGGCGAGGCGTTGGCGCCCGTGAGCTTCGACTGGCGCTGGACCTTGGACGTGCCGAGCTTGCCCTGCCAGGTCTCCTTCAGGTCTCCGCCGAGCGGGTCGCCCTGGAACGCGAGGCCGCCGACCTTCCAGGTCGTGGCCTGCGAGTTGACGAGAGACTCGCCCGGGTACAGCTCGATGGACGCCTTGCAGCTGGCGGTGGTCGAGGAGGTGGGCGCGCAGGTCGCCTCCTCCTCGCCGAACTGCACCGGCTCGTCGAACTCGTCGAGCACCGAGCCGGGCATGGACTTGAGGTACAGGAACGGCCCGTTGGCGAAGTCCTCGTCGGTGATGTCGAGGTCCGCGGCGTGGGTGAGCGTGTAGGTGACCGGCACCGAGCGGTGCTTGGTCGCGCCGACGACGATCGGCTTGCCTCCGTTCACCTTCATGCCGGAGAAGGAGACGTCGAGGTCCCCGTCGGCGGCGGTGGCCGCGCCGAACGCCGACGGCCCGCCGGCGGCGGTGACCGGCGCCCACCGCGGAGAGGTGGCGATGCCGTTCGCCTCGTCCGCGGCGTACACGGCGGGTACGGCGAAGGCGGTCAGGGCCAGGGCGCCGGTGACGGCGCCCACGATCGCACGCTTGTGCAAAGTATTCCCCACGTGGAAGGGGCCTCACGGACGGTTCCGTCGCGCGAGACCCGGTTCAGGTCTGTCGAGCCGGCCGGAGCCCGGGAGTCGTGTGACTCCCGTGACCTCTGAGAAAGCCGTCGGCTCGGGTGATCAGATCCATGAGGCAGGGGGAATGGTTGTACGAGTTCCGCGAAAACGGTGCGGATGTCGCCCAGATCACAGCGAGCCTCGCGCTCATCCCGGCGCGTCCCGGCCCCGCCGAGTGAAACGGCTATACGCGCTCCAGCGGGCGGTGCGGCCCGGCGGGCAGCTCCACGGTGATCCCGTCGCCGGGGCGGACCGTCCCGCCCTGCCGGACGACCCCCATGATCCCGGACTTGAAAGTGAACTCCCCCGTCGTGGCGTCGAGTTCGAAGACCTCCTTCAGCAGCCCCTTCTGGAACGTGTTGATCTGGTCGCACGGGTTGCGCAGCCCCGTGACCTCCACGACCGCCTCGTCGCCGAGGCGCAGCAGCGCACCCGTGGGCAGCCCCAGCAGGTCGATCCCCCGGGTGGAGACGTTCTCACCGAGCTGACCGGCCGCGACCGTGTAGCCCTTCGCGGCCAGCTCGTCGAACAGCTCCTCGTGGATGAGGTGCACCTGACGCAGGTTGGGCGCGTCCGGCTCGTACGTCATACGGAACCGGTGCTTCACGGTCGTCCCCGCATGGACGTCGCCCTCGACACCGAGCCCGGTGAGCAGCGTGATGCTCGTCCGGTTCGGTTTGCTGAAGGAGTACGTTCCGTTCGCGCTCACTGCCGTGACCCGCGCCGTCATCGTGTGTCTTCCTCTCAGTCGAACCAGCGGTCCCGTGCCAGTTCCGCCGTCCTGGACGGGTCCTCCAGCAGGGCGGCGACCTCGAAGCGGCGCGGCCACTGGCCCGCCGCCCAGGCCAGCCCGGCGGCGACGCCTTCCAGGGTGGCGGCGTGCAGGACGCCGTCGCGGGTGCGGCGCCAGTCCAGCTCCACGCCGTCGACGACCAGTTCCTCGTGCTCGACGTACGACGCGGGGGTGGCCGGGCCGAGCAGGACCCGCACCGCCTCCGGAACGTCGTGCTCGGTGCCCTCGGAGTCCACCTCGCCCGTCACCGACTCGCTGAGCCGCCGCACCTGGAACAGCTCGGCCAGCTCGGCGGCCCGGGCCGGCCGTACGGGGAGCAGGGGCGTCCCGGCGGTGAAGGGCAGCAGGTCGGGCGAGTCGACGACGACGGCGTCGGCCGCGTCCACGACGGTCACCTCACCGTCCACCACCGCGCGCAGCTCGTCCGGCAGGGTCACCTGGTCGGGGTCGAGGTCCGCCAGCGCGCCGTACAGACCGTGGAGTTGGGCGGCGGACACGGGGAGGTCCGGGTCGACCAGCCGGTCCAGCAGCTCGGCGGCGCCGCCCGGCTCGTCCAGCAGCGCGGCCACCGAGGTGCGCACCCCCAGCGCCCGCAGGACCTGCTCGTCGTCGAAGCCGGTGGCGTCGGCCTCGTCGTACAGACCGCGCAGCAGCGGGTCGCCGCCGGCCGCGAGGAGGCCCGCCGGGCGGCGGCCGTCGAGCACCGGGTGCCCGCGCAGCCACCAGGCCGTGTAGGGGCGGACGACCTCGTGCGTGCCGTCCGGGAGCAGGACGCGGACCGGCTGGACGAGGGCGTCGCGCAGCGGGGGCCGGGCGAGCAGGGCCAGCGCCTCCGGCCACCGGTCCTCGTCGACGAGGTCCAGGTCGCGCACGGCCACGATCTCCGTCGCGACCGGCGGCACGGGACTGTCCGGGAAGCGGTCGAGGATGTCCTCGGACCACACGTCCACCGCGTCGAGCAGACCGGCGTCGTCAGGTTCGGCGAAGTCCCCGTCGCGCGGCTCCAGTTCGTCCGGGTCGAGGACGACGTCCGTGGCGCGGACGAGGGCGAAGGTGGCGAGCACCCCGCAGGCCGCCAGGGGCTGCTCGCCCCAGCGGTCGGCCAGTTCGGCGTCCACGAGGGCGAGTTCGTCCTCGCGCATGACCCGGGCGAAGGGGCTGCCGGGGAGGACGAGTTCACCGGCGGGGGCCAGTTCGCCGTCCTCGTCGGGCAGGGCGAGGGCGCCGAGCCAGGGTTCGTCGCCGGGTTCGAGCGCGGCGTCGCGCACCAGCGCGAGGACGAGGTCGGCGAGTTCGTCGGCGTCCGGCCGCCCGTCCTCCTCGTCCCAGACGCCCCCGTCGTCGTCCAGGGACGCGGCGACCGCGGCTCGGACCTGGGGGGTGGTGAGCACGGCGCGCGGGGTCGCCGGCAGCGCGCCCAGCTTCTCCAGCAGCGGATGCGCGGCGTCCGGGTGGGCGACCTTCAGCCCGAGGCGGGCGAGGGTGTCGGGGCGGGCCGCCTGCGGGCCGTCGGGGGCCGGGAGGAGGATCTGCCGCGGCCCGATGGTGGTCCGCCCGTCCGCGAGCGGCACCGGCAGGCCCGACAGCCGGTCCGGGTCCACTCCCGCGAGGCTGTCGTAGAGCCGCCGCCACCAGTCGGGAGCCTTCTCCAGCCCGGCGAGCCGGTCGATGACGTCCCCCAGCGGCAGGCGCGCGACGCCCAGCGTACGCAGCTCCGCGCGCCGTTCGAGCCCGGCGGGCAGCAGACTGGGCAGGACGTCGGCGAGCACCCGCACGGTCTCCGCGCCGGCCCCCTCGACGACCTCGGCGTCCCGGGGGCGCAGGGCGACGGGCAGGCCCTCCAGTTCGTCGTCGGGCTCGGGCGTCACCGCGCGCGGCAGGAACGCGGTGCGCGGCAGCCGCTCCAGGATCGCCCGGCGCAGCGCGCCGTCCAGTTCGCCCTTGCCCAGCGGGCCGGGCACCAGGTCGATGATCCCCTCGGCCACCGGCTCCCAGGCGGCCAGCAGCCCGGCGTACGCGTCCGCCGCGCGCTCCACGAGGAAGTCGGTGAGCGGGCCGGGCGCCGCGTGCCGCCGGGTCGTGTCCAGGGGGAAGGAGGCGATGAGCAGAGCGGGCAGGCCGAGGGCCTCGTCGCTGGGGGTGGGCGCGTGCACGACGGCGGTGGTGCGCGGGCGTACCGGCGCGCCGTCGGGCCCGGTCGGCACGGCCCAGGTGACGGACCAGTGCGGTCGCAGCCGCTCCTCGACGGGCCGGTCCGCGAGCAGCGCGGCGTCGAGCGCCCCGTGCTCGGCGACGGTGCGCCAGCGCGTGACCCCGTCCCGCGAGTCCTCGACGACGACGTGCGCCCCCTCCACACTCCGCCGCACCGTCCGCACCTCGTCGGCGCCGATCTCGATGACGACCTCGTCGAGACCGGGCAGGGCGAGGAGCAGCGCGTCGTCGACCGCGTGCAGCAGCCGCTCGGCGAGATCGGCGGCGGCGGTGTCGCGCAGCGGCAGGATGACGACGGTGTCGTACGACTCCGGGGCGGTCCCCTCGGCCGCGAACGGCAGCCGCAGCAGCGGCACATGCCCGTCCCGGCGGCGGATCTCGTCCCCGAGGCCGGGGCTGTGCCGGGCCGTCTCGGCGGCGAGCAGCCGCGCCTCGGCGAGCGACCAGCGGATACCGCCGTGCCGCCCGATGACGGCGGGCTCGTCGGTGACGGCGAGCACGGCGGCGAAACCGACCCCGAAACGGCCGACGGCGCCGTCGTGGCCCTGCGCGTCCCGCTTCGCGGAGGCGCGGAGCGTGGACAGCGACTCGACGCCGCCCGCGTCGAGCGGGGCGCCGGTGTTGGCGGCGACGAGGACGCCGTCGCGGAGGGTCAGCCGCAGCCGGCCGGGCACCTTGGCCCGCGCGGCGGCGTCGGCGGCGTTCTGCGCCAACTCCACGACGAGACGGTCGCGGTAGCCGCCGAGGACGAGATCCTCCTCGGCGTTGGCATCCTCACGGAACCGGGCCGGACTGGTAGCCCAGGCGTCGAGCACGCCCCGCCGCAGCCGAGCCGTCCCGAACGGGTCCGCACCCTCGGCCGCCGGCCGCACGAACTTGCTCACGGTTCACTTCTCCCTGTCGCCTGGTGTCCACGAAGGTACCGCGTCGCCGCGCTGCTCAGGCCGGGCGCCCAGGGAGGTGGGGGGTAGCTGGTACGTGGGCGGGTGGGGGTGCGTGGGGGCTGGTCGCGCGGTTCCCCGCGCCCCTGAGAAGCAGGGGCTGCGCCCCATGCTTCTCAGCGCCGACACCGGCCGCCTTCCAGGCCCACGGGGCCCTGGCTTTCAGGCCGGCGGGGCCTGGGCTATCGGGGGCGCAGGACCTGGGCTTCTAGGGGCGCGGGGAACCGCGCGGGAAGCCCCACCGGAGCCGCACCCGCCGACGAACCCCGCACCCCCGAGCCATGAGGCGCGCTCGCGCGAACAGGCGCCCTACGAATGCCCCAGATCCGCCTCGGACTCGGCCTCCTCCGAACCCATCGGCACCGACCCGGAATCGGGCGACGGCCGCAGCGGGAAGGGATCCACCCGGGTCTCGTCGAGCCGCGGCGGGGCCGGGCGCGGCGGGGCGGGCATGACCGCCGCCTCCGAGTGCCCCCCGCAGCCGTACGTCAGGGACACCATGCGCCCGTCCGCCGGCGCGAACTCGTTCGCGCACACCCCGAAGGCCTGCCCCAGCGAGCCCCCGATCGCCACGAGGAACCCGCAGCTGACGCACGCCGCCGGCGCGGCCTGCGCCATCGCGGTCTTCGCTCCGAACCCTTCCTCCCAGCGGTCCGCGGCCGTGTGCAGCCCGTACCGGGACAGGACCCGGGCGCGCCGCATGCCCAGTTCCTCGGCGACCGCCGCGATCGATCCGCGGGTCGGCGCGAGCGGCAGGTTCGCCGGGACCCCGGCGGTGACCTCGGCGTCCTCCGCCTCCACCAGCTCGGCCATGTCGTGCGAGACGGGGGAGTTCGGCAGGGGCTCGTCCTCGCCGGAGTACCCGGGCTCCAGGCGCAGGTCCTCGGCGTCCGTGGGCAGCAGGTCGCCGGGGCCCATGTCGCCAGGGCGGAGCCGCTCGCTCCACGGCACCCACTCCGGCGCGAGCAGCGCGTCGGGGCCCGGGAGCAGGACGACCTCGTCCAGCGTCACGAACTTCGCGCGTGAGGCGCGGGCGACGGTGACGGCCCAGCGCCAGCCGCGGTAGCCCATCTCCTTGCACTCGAAGAAGTGCGTCACGACCCGGTCGCCCTCGGACACGAGCCCCGCGTGCTCGCCGACCACGCCTGGTGCGGCGGCCTCCTCGGCGGCGGAGCGGGCGAGGTCGACGGCCTCGGCACACAGACGGTCGGGGGTGCGGCTTCGCGTTGTCGCTGCGCTCACAGGTATCGCTTCTCTCCTACGCCGTCTCACGAGTGCGCCTCCCTCGGCGGGGGGTGCGGACGGAGCGGACCAGGGGGCCGCGTCGACGTCCGCGCCCGATCGCACTCGGGCGCACCTATGTCATCCATTCTGCGGGATGAACGAGAGGCGCGCGGCCGAGAACAACCGCCGCAGGCGCGCTATGCACGCTACCTTCTCCGAGGCTCTGCGCCCACACCGACGTAGCGGTTCCGCGATTCCGCTGCGCTCGGCCTGGGCGGGGAGGGGGGTGCCGGGGGCTCTGCGGTCGCCCTTGGCAGTTGGCAGAAAACCACCGGGGCTGCCGCCCCGGGCGCCGCCCCAGATGTGGATACGCGGAGGTCGCAGGCCGTCCACCGGCTCGTCGTGGCTGATCGCGCAGTTCCCCGCGCCCCTGACAGCACCATGCCCTGCGGGCCTGGAAGGCGGCAGACCGGCGGCATGAAAAGCACGGGGCGCAGCCCCGGCTTCTCAAGGGCGCGGGGAACTGCGCGACCAGCCCCCACCGCCCCGCAGACACACACAACCCACGCCACCACCCCCGACACCGGCCCACCAAGAACCGCAGGCCCCGCTTCACAGGGGCGCGGGAAACTGCGCGACCGGCCCCCCACCGGCCCGCAGACAGACGGCCCCCGTCGCGCGGGGGGGGGGCCGGCCGCAGCCGGGGCCATCCGAGCGGTAGGCGCACTACGGTCCCCCTTCTCGGGGCACTATGACGAGGTGACCGGCGCCGAGCGGAGCGAAGCGCGCGGATCGGGCCGGGTGACCGGCGCCGTCCGCTCGGTCGGCCGCGCCCTGCACCTGCCGTTCACCGGCCCCGCCCGCGGCATCCGCAAGGCCACCCACGCCCACGGCGCCGGCGAATCCGGCCTCGGCAAACTCATCGAACTGCACGGAGTGAACGGCGCCGGCGACGTGATGATCACCGTCTCCCTCGCCTCCACCGTGTTCTTCTCCGTCCCCACCGACGAGGCCCGCGGCCGAGTCGCCCTCTACCTCGCCATCACCCTCGCCCCCTTCGCCCTCCTCGCCCCCGTCGTGGGCCCCCTGCTGGACCGCCTCCCGCACGGCCGCCGCGCCGCGATGGCCGGCGCGATGCTGGCCCGCGCCCTCCTCGCCCTCCTCCTCGTCGGCGCCGTCGAGACCGGCAGCCTCCAGCTCTACCCCGCCGCCCTGGGCGTCCTGGTCGCGTCGAAGGCGTACGGGGTGGTCCGCAGCGCGGTCGTACCCCGCCTCCTCCCGCCCCGGTTCTCCCTGGTGAAGGCCAACTCCCGGGTCACCCTCTGCGGTCTGCTGGCCACCGGCGTCGCCGCGCCCATCGGCGCCGGACTGCAGGCACTCGGCCCGCGCTGGCCTCTCTACGGCGCCTTCGTGATCTTCGTAGCGGGTACGTTCCTCTCCTTCACGCTCCCCGCGAAGGTCGACTCGGCCAAGGGTGAGGACCGGGCCCTGCTCGCGGCGGACCCCGAGCACCTGCACGGCCCGCACCGCAGCGGGACGCTGAAACGGCCGGGCCTCAGGACGGTCGGCCCGGCGGTCACCCACGCCCTCGCCGCCAACGCCGCCCTGCGCGGTCTCTCCGGGTTCCTGATCTTCTTCCTGGCGTTCCTGCTGCGCATCCACCCCCTGCACGGACAGAGCGCCGCCGTCTCCCTCGGCATGGTGGCCGTGGCGGCCGGCACCGGAAACGCCCTGGGCACCGCCGTGGGGGCGTGGGCGAAGCAGCGGTCGCCGGAGCTGATCATCGTGACCGTCGTCGCCGTCGAACTCGGTGTGGCGATCACGGCGGCCCTGTTCTTCAGCGCGTTCTTCATCGCCTGCCTCGCCGCGGTCGCCGGGTTCTCGCAGGCCCTGTCCAAGCTGTGCCTGGACGCCCTGATCCAGCGCGACGTCCCCGAACTCGTCCGCACCTCCGCCTTCGCCCGCTCCGAGACCCTGCTGCAGATGGCCTGGGTGGTCGGCGGCGCCATCGGCATCGCCCTCCCCCTCAACGGCACCCTCGGAATGGCCGTGGCCGCCGCGATCGTCGCCGCGGGCTGGCTCACCACCGTGCGCGGCCTGCTCTCCTCCGCCCGTCACGACGGCGCTCCCCGCGCCCGCGTGGCCTGACCGTTTCCCCAGTCGGCCCGGCACGCCGGACCCCACGTAAGGGAACCCCTGGACATGCCAGATAGCCTTCGCCCATGACCTTCCCGCGTTCCCGTCGCGCCGCAGCCACTCTCGGCGCCGTTTCCGCCGGACTTCTCGTCCTGTCGGCCTGCGATGAGCCGACGCCGATGGCCACCGTCACGATCGGCACCGACTCGATCAGCGCCGAGGCCGAGTGCTACCGGACCCTCGACGTCGCTCAGGCCAAGGAGTGCGCGGAGGAGAAGCCCTCCAAGTCGATCGAGCTGCCGGAGGGCAAGGCCCTGCGCATCGGCGTCGACCCGGAGGTGGCGAAGACGGGATGGGCCCTGTGGATCAACGGGGAGCAGGCCACCAGCGACACGTTCGACAAGACGTACTGGTCCTTCGAGAACCCGGGCCTCTTCGCCACCCAGCCCGGCCAGCCTCCCCAGAAGTCGCTCACGATCAGCATCGTCGAGCAGAACGCCTCGGGCTCCGCGATCAAGGGCGTGTGGAACTTCAAGCTGAAGAACCCGGACGCCTGATCCCCTGCCGCCGCCCATGCGCATCCTCGTAGCCACCGCCGTCCCCGCCGAACGGGACGCGGTGGCACGAGCGCTCCCGGGCCCCGCCACCGAGGTACGCCTCCCGGCGGGGACCCTCCACCGCTTCCGCACCTCCCCGCACGAGCACGACCTCCTGGCCGCCGGTGTGGGTCCCGCCCTCGCCGCCGCCTCCACCGCCGTCGCACTGACCGCGGCGGCTCTCGCGGGCAGGCCGTACGGACTCGTCGTGTCCGCCGGTATCGCGGGCGGCTTCCCTCCCGAGGCACCCCTCGGCTCACTCGTCCTCGCCGACGAGATCACGGCGGCCGACCTGGGCGCCGAGACCCCGGACGGCTTCGTCCCGGTCACCGACCTCGGTTTCGGCACCGTCACCCACCAGCCGCCGCGCGACCTCGTCCGCGCCGCCGCGACCGCCGCCGGCGCCCGTACCGGCACCGTGCTCACCGTCTCCACGGTCACCGGCAGCGCCGAGCGCGCGGCCGCCCTGCGGGCCCGGCACCCGCGCGCGCTGGCCGAGGCGATGGAGGGCTTCGGGGTCGCCGAGGCCGCCGCCGCGCACACCACGCCCGTCCTCGAACTGCGCGCCGTCTCCAATCCCGTGGGCCCGCGCGACCGCGCCGCCTGGCGCATCGGCGACGCGCTGACCGCACTCACCGAGGCCTACGGGAAGCTCACGCCCGTACTGGAGAGTTGGGACCCCCATGAGCCCTACGCGTCACATGAGCCCCACGAGCACCACGCCCCCTCCGACCCCCACGAGCACTGAGGCGGCGCCCGTGAACCGCGCCATTACCCCCGCCGGAACGACCGCGCTGCGGATCGCGTACTCGCCCTGCCCCAACGACACCTTCGTCTTCGACGCCTGGGCGCACGGCCGGATCCCCGGCGCGCCCGCGCTCGACGTGACGTTCGCGGACATCGACATCACCAACGGCATGGCCGAGCGCGGTGAACTCGACGTACTGAAGGTGTCCTACGCCGTACTGCCCTACGTCCTCGACGAGTACGCGCTGCTGCCCTGCGGTGGGGCGCTCGGGCGGGGCTGCGGCCCGCTGGTGCTGACCCGGGAGCCGGGAACGGACCTCACCGGCCGTACGGTGGCCGTGCCGAGCGAGCGGTCGACCGCGTACCTCCTCTTCCGCCTCTGGGCGGCGGACACCCTGCCCGACGGGGTCGGCGAGATCGTCGTGCTGCCGTTCCACGAGATCATGCCCGCCGTGCGGGACGGCAGGGTCGACGCCGGACTCGTCATCCACGAGGCCCGCTTCACCTACCAGAACTACGGACTCCACAAGCTGGCCGACATGGGCGAGCACTGGGAGGGGACGACGGGGCTGCCGATCCCGCTGGGCGCGATCATCGCGAAGCGCTCCCTGGGCGCCGAGACCCTGGCCGGGCTCGCCGAGACCATTCGCGCCTCCGTCCGCGCGGCCTGGGACGACCCGGCGATCTCCCGCCCGTACGTCCTGGAACACGCCCAGGAGATGGACCCGGCCGTCGCCGACCAGCACATCGGCCTGTACGTCAACGAGTTCACGGCCGGACTCGGCGAGGACGGCTACGCGGCCGTCAGGGGTCTGCTCACCCGTGCGGCGGCCGAGGGGCTGGTACCGCCCCTCGGCCCGGACGCGCTCGAATTCCCCTAGCTCACCTGCGCAGTTGCCGGCACTACACGTCCAACTGGTCGGCCACGGCGCGCAGAAGACCCGCGATCTTCCCGCCCGCGGCACGGTCGGGGTAGCGGCCACGCTCCAGCATGGGCGTGATGTTCTCCAGCAGTGTGGTGAGGTCCTGCACGATCGAGGCCAGCTCGTCGGGCTTCTTGCGCTGGGCGGCGGCGACCGAGGGGGCCGGCTCCAGGATCGTCACGGAGAGGGCCTGGTCGCCGCGCTGACCGGCGACGACCCCGAACTCGACCTTCTGGCCGGGCTTCAGGGTGTCGACACCGGCGGGCAGTACGGAGGAGTGGACGAAGACGTCACCGCCGTCGTCACGGGAGAGAAAGCCGAAGCCCTTCTCACTGTTGAACCATTTGACCTTGCCGGTAGGCACGTCTGTCCTCGTCCTCGTACTCGTCGGAAACTGCGTCTGAAAAGTGTTCTGAAGGTGTTCTCGGTGTGCGCAAACTGCTCTGGACAGCACTGCAGCGGGTCGCCGGACCCGCCGGTCCCCAGCCTATTGGTCCGGGGGCGGGTGACAAGACGTCGGCCGACTCTTCCCTCGCGCTGGGAACTACCCTGGTCGGGTGCGTGACAAAACCCAACCGAATTCCGCCGAACCCGGTGACCGGCTGATCCGTGCCGGAGCGATCGTGTTCTTCGTCGGCGCCGTGGCCACCCTCGTCACCGTGGCCCCGCTCTTCCTCGGGACGACCCCGTTCCCGACCTACATGTTCGTCCTGAGCATGCTCATGGGCGTCGGATTCCTCATCGCGGGCGCGGGAGTCCTGCAGTCCGTCGCGGCGGGGCGCAGAAGGGCGCGCGAGGTACGTACCTGATGCCCTAGGGACGGTGGTGGCTCGTGAGCCACGCGGGAAACGCGGTCAGGTCCGCCAGGACGACGTCGGCGCCGGCCTCGCGCAGTTCCCTTTCGTCGCAGGGCCCGGTGGCGACGGCGACCGCGTACGCCTGAGCCGTGCGGGCGCCGCGTACGTCGCCGGTGTGATCGCCGACGTAGACGCTCGCGGCGTGCTCGCGCAACGCGGCCGCCTTGGCCTCGGCCCACAGGTCACCCACCACCACGTCGGGCTCGATGCCGAGGTGCTCCAGGTGCAGCTTGGCGTTGGGCTCGTACTTGGCGGTGACCACGATCGCCCGCCCGCCGGCCGCGCGGACCGCCGCGATGGCCTCCGGCGCGCCCGGCATGGCAGGGGTCGCGGCGATCGCGATCGCCGGGTACATCGAGCGGTAGAGGTCCGCCATCGCCGGAATGTCCGCGGCCGGGAACCAGCACGCCAGCTCGTCCGCGAGCGGGGGGCCGAGGCGGGTGATCGCCAGGTCGGCGTCTATGTACGTTCCCGTCCGCGCCGCCAGGGCCTCGTAGCAGGCGTGGATCCCCGGCCGTGAGTCGATCAGCGTCATGTCGAGATCGAACCCGACGGTGAGTGCGCGAGAAGTCATACCGCCCATTGTGGGGCGAGGGGATCGGGGGCCGGGGGGCGGCGGTCCGGTCGCACCCGCCGACGCACCGAAGTCACCGGGGGCGTTGCGAGCGCCAGAGCAGATAGAGCGCGGAGGACACCGCCGCGATCCGGAGCATCCAGGGCCACGCTTCCGCCAGCGCCGCGTCCATGTGGCCCTTGGCGATCGGCTCGCCCCAGCGCCCGTCCGTACGTCCCCACAGCCAGACGACCCCGCCCGCGGCCACCGCGCCGGGGATCCCCATGACCGCCCACTTCGACTCGGCGGGCGTCAGCCTCCGTGACAGATAGGCGATCAGCCATCCGAGCCCGAGCGGCACCAGGCTCCCCATGACCGCCCCCGCGACCAGCAGGACGGCGGCCAGCAGCAGCAGTGGGTTGCTCCACCCCGCGCCCGAGGCCCGCAGCCGAGGCAGCCGCAGCCGTCGCCGCCGTCCGCCGTCCTCCTCCGTGACGACCGCCGCGGCCGCCCCTTCCTTCTCCTTCTCGGCGGGCCCGCGAACCGCCTCCCCCTCGGCCCGCACCGGCGGTGGCTTCAGCAGCTCGGGGATCTCCACACCCCCGACGAACCCGGGCACGGAGTCCCCCAGCCCGAACCCGATGTCCCCGTCCCCGGGGCCCCCACCGCCGCCGACCCGCCACCAGTCGGGCTGCACGTCGCCGTCGCCCAGCTCGTGCAGCGGGGCGAGATGCGGCGGGGCCGCGCCGCCGGCCGGGGGCGGCGCGGTGCCGGCCTCGGCGGAGCGGGGCCGCGGCACGACCTTCCGCAGTCCTCGCGACAGCCCCTTGGCCGGCTCCCCGGCGTCGACCGTGTCGTCCCCGTCCGCGCCGGTCACCCGTTGCACCGGCACCGCGGCGGCGCGAGGCTCCGGTCCGTCGCCGGGTGCGCCCGCCGCCTCGACGACCTCACCGGGCGTACCCAGCCGGGCGATGATGCGCCGCACGGCGGCCGGGCTGTCGACGGGCGCCTTCGCGCGCCGCCGGTCGATCTCGTCCCGCAGCCCCGCCACCAGCCGCATCCGCGTCGCCGACGGCAGCTGCCGTTGCTGAGCCAGATCGCCGACCCGGCTCAGATACTCGTAGACGACCTGGTCGCTCTCAATCCCCACGAAGCCCCTCCGGGGTTGGCGCGCATGCTTCCTCCCGACGTTATCGCTTCCGCATACCCGAAGCCGCCCCTGCCCTTCAGGGGCGCGGGGGACTGCGCGAGAAGCCCCCACCGAAGCCGCACCACCCACGAACCCAAGCCGAAAGGCACGGGGCGAAGCCCCCGCCTTTCAGGGGCGTGGGGAACTGCGCGACATGCCCGGACCCGCACCCGCCGACGAACCGAACGCCCCCACCCCCCTGAGGCGCCCCAGCCCGGCGGAGCCCAGGCGCTAACGTTGGCCGGATGAGCACCGAGGAGCACACCCCCACGGAGGCGGCGCCTGCCGGTGGGGCCCCCCGTTCGCTGGCGGAGGCGCTGCGCGGGCGGGACGACCGTTCGCTCGCCGTGCTGCTCCGGGCGCGGCCGGATCTCATCACGCCCGTGCCGACCGACCTGACCCAGCTGGCGACCCGGGCGGGGACCCGCGCCTCGGTGGTGCGGGCGCTGGAGCGCCTGGACCGGTTCGCCCTGCAGACCGCGCAGGCCCTGGCCGTGGCGTCGGACCCGGCGTCGTACGGCGAACTCGCGGGACTGCTGGCCGGTGACGAGGCCGACCCCGCCGTCACCGCCGCGCTGCCCCACGCGCTCGGCGCCCTGCGCGACCAGGCCCTCGTCTGGGGGCCCGAGGACCGTCTGCGTCTCGTGCGCACGGCCCGGGAGCTGCTCGCTCCGTCCCCTCAGCACCCCTCCCCCACCGGTCTCGGCCCGACCGTCGCGGAGGCCACGGCGGGCATGTCGCCGGGGCGGGTGCAGGAGATCGTCGCGGAGGCGGGGCTGGCCAGCACCCATGACTCGGTGTCGGCCGTCACCGCACTCAGCGGGCTGTTCCGCGACCGCCGCCGCATGGCCGCGCTCCTCGCCGCCGCGCCCTCGGAGTCGCTCGACGTGCTGGCCCGTCTGGTGTGGGGGCCGCCGTACGGGCAGGTCACGGCCAGCCCGGCGGCCCATCTGCGCTGGCTGCTGGACCGGGGTCTGCTCCTGCCCACCGCGCCCGGCACCGTCGTCCTGCCGCGCGAGGTCGCCCTGCATCTGCGGGCGGGCCGGGCTCACCGGGAGGTGCGACCGGTGCCGCCGCCGGTGGAGGCGTCGGGCGCGCACCGCCCGCAGGTGGTGGACGCGACGGCGGCCGGTCAGGCGTACACCGCGCTGGCGACCGTGGAGGAGCTGCTGAAGGACTGGGACGAGGGCGGGCCGGGCGTCCTGCGCGCGGGTGGGCTCAGTGTGCGGGACCTGAAACGCACCGCCGCGGCCCTGGACCTGTCGGAGCAGACCACCGCGTTCTGGGTCGAACTGGCCTATGCCGCCGGGCTGCTGGCGTCGGACGGCGAGGCCGACGAACGGTACGCCGCGACCCCCGCGTACGACGAGTGGCTGGAGCTGCCCACCGCCGAGCGCTGGGCGCGGCTCGCCACGGCGTGGCTGTCGGCGACCCGTACGTCCGGGGTGATCGGCGAACGGGACGCCAAGGACCGTACGTTGTCGGCGCTGGGCCCGGGGCTGGACCGTTCGGCCGCGCCCGAGGTGCGGCACCGGGTCCTCGCGCTGCTGGCCGGGCTCCCGGAGGGCACGTCGGCCACGCCCGACTCCGTACTGGCCCGGCTGCACTGGGAGCGCCCGACCCGTGGCGGCCAGCAGTCCCCGTCGCCGCAGCTCCCGTCGTCGCAGCTCCCATCGTCGGCGTCGCAGGCCCGGCAGGGGGACGATCTGCGGGCCCGGATCGCGCGGTGGACCCTGTCGGAGGCCGAGTCGCTGGGGGTCACCGGGCGGGGCGCGCTGTCCTCGCACGGCCGCGCGCTCCTCGGTCTTCCCCCGGAGGCGGCGGCCCCCACCGACCTGCCGGAGACCCCCGGCGACCGGCTCCCCGCCCACCACGTCCCGCTGCCGCACCCTCCGGTGTCTTCCTCCGACCCCGTCGCCGAGCGGGCCGCGGCCGCCTCCCGGGCCGCACGGCTGCTCGCGCCGCTGCTGCCCGAGCCGCTGGACCACGTGCTGCTGCAGGCGGATTTGACGGCGGTGGCTCCGGGCCCGCTGAAGCGGCCGCTGGCCGACGCGCTGGGCGTGTTGGCGGACGTGGAGTCGAAGGGTGGCGCGACGGTGTACAGGTTCACGCCGGGTTCGGTGCGCCGGGCGCTGGACGCGGGCCAGAGCGCGTCCGACCTGCACGAATTCCTGACCGCGCACTCCCGTACACCGGTCCCGCAGCCCCTGGCGTACCTGATCGACGACGTGGCCCGGCGCCACGGGCAGCTGCGGATCGGCGCGGCGTCGGCGTACGTGCGCTGCGACGACGACGCGACGCTCAGCGAGATCCTCGCCGACAAGCGGTCGCAGGGGCTCGGGCTGCGGCGGCTGGCGCCGACCGTGCTCGCCGCCCAGGCGGACCCGGCGACGCTGCTCGACGGGCTGCGGGCGATGGGGTACGCGCCGGCCGCCGAGTCGGCGGAGGGCGATGTCCTGATCACCCGGGCGCATGCCCGTCGCACCCCGCCCCGCACGGCTCCCGAGCCGGTCCCGGACGGTCCCCCGGTTCCGGACGGCACGCTGCTGGGCGCTGCGATCCGTGCGATCCGCGCCGGCGACCTGGCCTCCACCGCGCCCCGCCGGACGACGGGGGAGCCGGCCCCGTCCGGCTCTCTGCCCCGCACGGGTCCCGCCGAGACCCTCGCGACGATGCAGGCGGCCGTCCTCACCGGCGAGGCGCTGTGGATCGGCTACGTCAACGCCGAGGGTTCCGCCAGCCAGCGTGTGATCGCCCCGGTCCGCGTGGAGGGCGGCTTCGTGACGGCGTACGACCACACGGCGGACGAGGTACGGACGTTCCCGCTGCACCGGATCACGGGCGTCGCGGAGCTGGCGGACGAGGCGACCTGAGGGAGCCGAGGCAGCCCTCCGGTCCGGCCGTGTTGATCAAGCCGCTTCCCGCCCCTCACCCGTACGGGCGTACGCGGGAGTTCATGCAGGCCACCGGGTGATTTCCCCCTGGCGGGTGGTCGCGCGGGGGCGGGCGCATCGGGGGGCGGGCGGCGGGGCAGCCACCCTGGGTCCGATCGAGATCGACTCCCTGCGCTCGAAAGGCCCACCCGTACGCATGCGCCCCCTTGTCACGCTCGTCTCCGCCCTGGCCGCCGTCGCCCTGGTGGGTGTGCTCGCCTCCCCGGCCGCGGCCAACCCGCCCCTGCCCCTCCCCGAACTCGGCACGCTGGTGGGTGAGGGCATCGGCGTGGAGGGGCCTTTGATCCAGAACGTCAGCCTGCTGAGGTAGTGCGGCCGACCCGGTAGCTGTCCCCTTCGAGGCGGACGATCTCGGCGTGGTGCGCGAGGCGGTCGACCGTCGCGGGGGCTGCGCCACCGAGGATCTCCTCCCAGCGGCCGAGGGGCCGGTCGCTGGTCACGACGAGCGAGGCGCGCTCGTAGCGGTGCGCGATCAGCTGGAAGACCAGCCGGGCGGTGTCCGTGTCGAAGGGCAGGTAGCCGACCTCGTCGACGATCAGCAGGGGGCAGGCGTCGAGTCCGGACAGTTCCTCCGCGAGCCTGCCCTCGGCCCGTGCCCCGGCCAGCCGCGCGGCCCATTCGGTGGCGGTCGCGAACAGCACCCGGTGCCCGGCCTGGCAGGCCCGCACGCCGAGCCCGATCGCCAGGTGCGTCTTACCGGTGCCGGGGGCGCCGACGAACACCACGTTCCGTCCTGCGGCCATGAAGTCCAGCGTCCCGAGCCGGGTCAGCACCCGCCGGTCGAAGGAGGACGGGTGGCTCGTGTCGAAGTCCTCCAGCAGCTTGCGCGCCGGGAAGCCGGCCGCCCGCACCCGCCCCTCGACGCCGGCGTCGGCGTCGGCCAGGGGTGAGGTGCGCCGGGTCTCGTACGGCGCGATGCGGGCCCCGCCCCGGGTGAACCGGGTCCCCTGGGCGGAGACCCGGCCGTCGTGGGTCAGGTGGTTCTCGTACGAGGTGGCCTGGGCCGGGATCGGCAGCGTCGCCCGCCGGGGGGCGGAGGCGGCCGGGCCCTTCGGCAGCTCCGGTCCCGCCGAACCCGGGGGCTCCCCCGGGTCCCGGACCTCCATGGGCTCCGCCGGCACGCGCGGGCCCGGGACGAACGGCTTCGTGGTGTCGGACGGGCCGGGGTGGGAGCAGCCGTGGCCCTTGTCCTCGCGCAGCATCGGCCCCGACATGTACGCCAGGAGCACCGCCGAGGCGATGAAGGCCATGTGGATCACCGTGCCCCACAGCAGCGCGTGGTGCGAGGTGTGGTGGACGTCCACGAACATCTGGAGCAGATGGACGGAGGAGATGCCCACGATGGCGGTGGCGAGCTTGACCTTCAGCACGTTGGAGTTGACGTGCGAGAGCCATTCCGGCTGGTCACGGTGGCCCTGGAGGCCGATGCGGGAGACGAAGGTCTCGTAGCCGCCGACGATCGTCATGATCAGCAGGTTGGCGATCATGACGACGTCGACCAGCTTGAGCACCGCGAGCATCACATAGGTCTCGGTGGCGCTGCCGCCCACGCACCTGACGATTAACGTCCACAGCTCGTTGAAGAACTTGTAGACGTACACCCCCTGCGCCGCGACCAGACCGAAGTACAGGGGTGCCTGGAGCCAGCGGGTGGCGAACAGGGCGTAGCCGAGCGTGGTGCCCTGCGGAGAGACGGACGGGGTGACCGGGTCTGCGGGGGTAGTTGGCTGCACGGTTCGCATTCTTCGGAATCAATGCCGCAAATCTGAATTCCTGCCACTCATCGGAATGAATAGACATGTAATAAGACCGGGGCCTGGAGGGGCGGGCGCCGCGAAAATCCTTGTTGATCAGGCACACTGGACGTTTGGCCGAATCGAAAGGTGCCGCGTGTGAATGGTCCCCTCATCGTCCAGTCCGACAAGACGCTGCTCCTGGAGGTCGACCACGAGCAGGCGGACGAGTGCCGTCGGGCCATCGCGCCGTTCGCCGAGCTGGAGCGGGCGCCCGAGCACATCCACACCTACCGGGTGACCCCGCTCGGCCTGTGGAACGCGCGGGCCGCCGGGCACGACGCCGAGCAGGTCGTCGACGCGCTGGTGCAGTACAGCCGCTACCCGGTGCCGCACGCGCTCCTCGTGGACGTCGCCGAGACGATGGACCGCTACGGCCGCCTCACCCTCTCCAAGCACCCGGTGCACGGCCTCGTCCTCACCACCACGGACCGCCCGGTGCTGGAGGAGATCCTGCGGTCCAGGCGGATCACTCCGCTCGTCGGCGCCCGGATCGACCCGGACACCGTCGCCGTGCACCCCTCCGAGCGCGGGCAGATCAAGCAGACGCTGCTGAAGCTGGGCTGGCCCGCCGAGGACCTCGCCGGATACGTGGACGGCGAGGCCCACCCGATCGAGCTGGCCGAGGACGGCTGGGCGCTGCGCCCCTACCAGAAGCAGGCCGTGGAGAACTTCTGGCACGGCGGCAGCGGGGTCGTCGTCCTGCCCTGCGGCGCCGGGAAGACGCTGGTCGGTGCCGGGTCCATGGCCCAGGCCAAGTCGACCACCCTCATCCTCGTCACGAACACCGTCTCCGCCCGCCAGTGGAAGCACGAGCTGATCAAGCGGACGTCGCTGACCGAGGAGGAGATCGGCGAGTACAGCGGGACGCGCAAGGAGATCCGGCCGGTCACCATCGCCACCTACCAGGTGCTGACGACCCGCAGGAAGGGCGTCTACCCGCACCTGGAGCTGTTCGACTCCCGTGACTGGGGGCTCATCGTCTACGACGAGGTGCATCTCCTTCCCGCTCCGGTCTTCAAGTTCACCGCCGATCTGCAGGCACGCCGGCGGCTGGGGCTGACGGCGACCCTCGTCCGGGAGGACGGGCGGGAGTCGGACGTGTTCTCCCTCATCGGGCCCAAGCGGTTCGACGCTCCCTGGAAGGAGATCGAGGCGCAGGGCTACATCGCGCCCGCCGACTGCGTCGAGGTCCGGGTGAACCTGACCGATTCCGAGCGGCTGGCCTACGCCACCGCCGAGCAGGAGGAGAAGTACCGCTTCTGCTCCACCACCGCGACCAAGCGGAAGGTGGCCGAGGCGATCGTCCGCCGCTTCGCGGGGCAGCAGATCCTCGTCATCGGCCAGTACATCGACCAGCTCGACGAGCTGGGCGCCCATCTGGACGCGCCGGTGATCAAGGGCGAGACCAGCAACGCCCAGCGCGAGAAGCTGTTCGACGCGTTCCGGCAGGGCGAGATCAACGTGCTCGTGGTGTCGAAGGTCGCGAACTTCTCCATCGACCTCCCGGAGGCCACGGTGGCCATCCAGGTCTCCGGCACCTTCGGCTCCCGGCAGGAGGAGGCCCAGCGTCTCGGCCGCGTCCTGCGCCCCAAGGCGGACGGTCACCAGGCGCACTTCTACTCGGTGGTCGCCCGGGACACCATCGACCAGGACTTCGCCGCCCACCGGCAGCGCTTCCTCGCCGAACAGGGGTACGCCTACCGGATCATGGACGCGGACGAGCTGCTGACGGACGGCTGACGGCGGGACGGCAGAAGGCGCGGCGGCTGAGAGCGGGGCGGCCGGTACCGCCGGACCGCCGAGGACCGGGGCCGCCTTGAGTGCGGGCAGCGGGGGGCCGGGTCGTCGGACGGCGTGCGCAGAGGTGACCGCCCCGTGCCTGGCGCGGGGCTCGGCGGAATGGGCGGGGTACGCGGGGTGAGGCGGGGCCTCACCGACGGCGTATGCCCGCCTCCTCCGCGTACTCACCGAGCACGATCACGCCGAAGGCGGCGCTCGCGAAGACCTTGACGGCGCGCAGGGCGTCGGCGAGGCGGTGACGGTTGTGGTGGTCGTCGAGGCCGGTCGCGCCGGACGGCGGACCGGGTCGGCCGGAGGCCGAGGCGGGGATGAACGTCGCTGCACTCATGTCTCCATGGTGGAACGTCCGCCTGTGGATCGCGTCGGTCTGCGGAGTGAACCCGCTGAGTCCCCGGCTCACTCTCAGGTCTGGGCCACCCCTCGTACCCGCGACGTACGCACCCCCTAGGGGTACGGCGAGGAAACCCGTTGGCCCTGACCCCCGCCCCTCACCTACACTCTCCGCTCTTGCCCGCCTCCCTTCCGTGGAGCGCCGTCGCCCGGACGGAAACCGGTCGGCCACCACCCCAGGCAGAAGACCGCCGTCAGGCACCGCGTCAGGCATCGCCCTCAGGCCTCGCCCTCGGACGCACCACCGTGACAGCGGCACCCCCAGGTCCCGTAGGCCCCCGGAGGCATCCCCTTGTCCGCGCACCCCACCGCCGACCCCACCCACCCGGCCGACCCCCTCTCCCGAGAGCGCTCGCACCTTGCCGCCTCCCGATCCGCTCTGCGCGCCATGCGGGAGGACGTGGAGGCGCTGGACATCAAGGACGTCACCGCGAACTGGGTGAACGCGGAGGTGCTGGCCCGCCAGATCGAGGAGCGGATCAAGTCGCTGGCCGACCTGAGCCACACCCCGCTCTTCTTCGGCCGCCTCGACTACCTCCACGCCCCCGGCGCCGACCGCGCCGAGGGAGCGGACGGGGAGCGGTTCTACATCGGGCGCCGGCATGTGCACGACGCGGACGGCGACCCGATGGTGATCGACTGGCGCGCCCCCGTCTCACAGCCGTTCTACCGGGCCTCCAGGACCGATCCGCTGGACGTCGCACTGCGGCGCCGCTTCGGTTACACCGGCGGAGACCTCACCGCCTACGAGGACGAGCACCTCTCCGACCCCGCCGAGGCGGCCACCACCAGCAAGCTGCTGCAGCAGGAGATCGAGCGGCCGCGCGTCGGCCCGATGCGGGACATCGTGGCGACGATCCAGCCGGAGCAGGACGAGATCGTCCGGTCCGACCTCGCCGGTTCCCTCTGCGTCCAGGGCGGCCCCGGCACCGGAAAGACCGCCGTCGGCCTGCACCGTGTCGCCTACCTCCTCTACGCCCACCGCGAGCGCCTCGCCCGCACCGGCACCCTCGTCATCGGGCCGAACCGCTCCTTCCTCCACTACATCGAGCAGGTCCTCCCCGCGCTGGGCGAGCTGGAGGTCAAGCAGGCCACCGTCGACGACCTCGTCTCCCACGTCGAGGTGCGGGGCACCGACGAGGCAGCGGCCGCCGTCGTCAAGGGCGACGCCCGCATGGCCGAGGTGCTCCGGCGGGCCGTCCGCTCGCACGTCACCCTGCCCACCGAGCCCGTGATGGTCGTCCGGGGTTCGCGTCGCTGGCGCGTACCGGCGTACGAACTGGAGGACATCGTGCGGGAGTTGCTGGAGCGGGACATCCGCTACGGGGCCGCCCGCGAGGCCCTGCCGCAGCGGATCGCGCACGCCGTGCTGGTGCAGATGGAGCGGGCCGGGGAGGCGCCCGACGACCGGGTGCAGGACGCGGTGGCCCGTAACACCGCCGTGAAGGCGGCGGTCAAGGCGGTGTGGCCGCCCGTCGAGCCCGCCAGGCTCGTCCTGCGGCTGCTCTCCGACGCGGACTTCCTCGCCACGCACGCGGACGGGATCCTCACGGACGACGAGCAGAAGACGATCCTGTGGGCGAAGCCGGCGCGGAGCGTGAAGGCGGCCCGGTGGTCCGCCGCCGACGCCGTGCTCGTCGACGAGGCCACCGACCTGGTGCAGCGCACGCACTCCCTCGGGCATGTCGTCCTCGACGAGGCGCAGGACCTCTCCCCCATGCAGTACCGGGCGGTGGGGCGCCGCTGCACCACCGGGTCCGCGACCGTCCTCGGCGACCTCGCGCAGGGCACGACCCCTTGGGCGACGCGCAGTTGGGAGGAGGCCCTGACGCACCTGGGCAAGGCGGAAGCGCATGTGGAGGAGCTGACGGCCGGTTTCCGGGTGCCGACCGACGTGATCACGTACGCCTCCCGGCTCCTCCCGCACATCGCGCCCGGGCTGACGCCGGTGGCGTCGGTCCGTGAGAACCCGGGCTTCTTCGACGTCCGGCCGAGTGCGGACGACTCCCAGGTCGTCGCCGCCTGCGAGGAGTTGCTCCGCAACGAGGGCTCGACCGGGCTGATCGCCGCCGACGCCCGGGTCCCCGCGCTCGCCGAGGCGCTCACGGCCGCCGGGATCGGCTATCTGGCGCCGGGCGAGGAGACGACGTACGAGACCCGGCTCACCCTGGTCCCTGCCTCGCTCGCCAAGGGTCTTGAGTACGACTACGTCGTCCTGGACGAACCCCGGGCGGTCGTGGACGGCGAACCGGACGAGCGCACGGGCCTGCGCCGCCTGTACGTGGCGCTCACGCGAGCGGTGTCGGGCCTGATCGTGACGCACGCGGCCCCGCTGCCGGAGCAGCTCGGCTAGCCGGCGTCCCGCCCGTCCCGTTGATCCCGTCCGTCCCCGGCGTCCCATCGGGCCCGGTCGTCCGGGCTGTGCGGGGAGGCGAAGCGGAAGGGGATCGAGAGGCGGTCGGCCAGGTCCCGGCCGCAGCGGTCGGCGGCGACGGCCGACGGGTGGCCGGTGACCCGGCCGTCACCCTCACCGCTCTTCCCTCGCTCCCCTCGCTCCCCTCGCTCCCCTCGCTTCCTGAGGTACCGCTCGGCCGTGCTCCGGTAGAGGGTGGCCAACCGGTGCTCGCCCCGCGGATCGGTGGTGAGGGCGAGCAGGTCCACGAACCAGTCGTGGACCGTGTCGCCGTCCCAGACCGCCTCGATCGCGGTGACGCGGCCGGGACAGCCGGCGGCGAGGGCGGCCAGGGAGTCCGGATCGAGGGGGCTGTCCGGGGTGCGGGCGACGCGGTCGCCGTGGTGGCCGTAGCGGTCGTGGACGACGCGCTGGGCCTCGGTGAGGCCGAGGCCCTGGGCCCGGCCCGCGGCGTGGACGACGCGGATCGCCTGGAAGCCGGCGTCCTGGAGGACGTATCCGTCGACCTGTGCGCGGATGCCGGCGGGGAGCCGTTCCCACCACTCGGACGTGTTCATGCCGTCGAATGTACGTGGGCGCGGGGTGCTGGGTGCGGGTACGCGCGCGGCGGCCCCCGGTGACCGAGGTCAGCGGGGGCCGTGGTCAGGGGGCGGCCGTGGTGTGCGTGCGGCCTACTTGAACTTGTTGCTGGTCGCCAGGTAGACCTGCTTGGCGTTCTTCCCCAGGCGTGGGCCGGTGATGAACGAGGAGCGGTCGCTCAGAGAGTTGTTGGAGACCAGGTAGGTGCGGCCCTTGTGGGTCATGAACCAGGGGCCGCCGGAGGCACCGCCGTTCATGGTGCAGCCGACCATGTACTGGGCCGGGTAGTCGCTCGGGTAGCTGTAGCCGAGGACGAAGCGCTTGGTGGCGCCCTGGCAGTGGTACATCTTCGCGCCGTCGTACGGGGCCTCGGCCGGGTAGCCGCGGACCTTCATGTTCTTGACCTTGTTGGCGGCGGGGGCGTTGAACCACACCGGCAGGGCCGAACCCACGCGCTCCTCCAGGGACTTGGCGCCCTTCTCCGGCTTCATGTGCAGCACGGCGTAGTCGTACGCGGCGGCCACGGTGCCCTGGCTGGCGGCGCCGCCCTTGATCCAGGTGCCGGAGGTGGTGGCCCAGTCGGCCCAGGCGAGGCCGTACGGGGAGACGTTGGTGGCCCGGTAGTCCCGGGACGCCTGGTTGATGTCCAGCCGGCCGGTGTCGTTGAAGGAGGGGACGAAGGCGATGTTGCGGTACCAGCCGCCGCCCTTGCCCGCGTGCACGCAGTGCCCGGCGGTCCACACGAGGTTGGACTTGCCGGGGTGGGCGGGGTCCTTCACGACCGCGGCGGAGCAGACGCTCGACCCCTGGGGCGTGGTGAAGAACAGCTTGCCGACCGGGGCGGCGTTCTTGTGGTAGGTCGCCTTGACCTTGGCGGCCTGCTGCCTCTTGACCTTGCCGTCGGGCAGCCAGACCTGGGTGGTCTTGTTCGAACCGGTGGCGGTGTTGCCCGCCTCGGCGATCGCCGGGAGGTCGGGGAGGTTCTCCTCGGCCTCGGCGATGCGCTCGGGCGTCCAGAAGTCCTCGATGTACGGGTTGGCGAAGTCCTCGGCCCTGGAGGCCCAGTCGTCCCCGAAGTCCTGCCAGCCACCGTCCTTCCACTTCCGCAGCGCGTCACCGGTGAGGTCGGTGGGCACGCCCTCGGGCAGCTTGAAGCCGCCGACGGTCGTGTCGCCGCCGCTCTCGTTCTCGCCGGTGTCGATGCCGTCGCCCGCGTCCGCCTGCGCGGTCGTCGGGCCGGAGTCCTTGGCCCCGCCCTCGTCGGTCGTGCTGCAGGCGGTGGTGGTGACCATGATCGCGGCGATCACGGCGGCCGCGGCCGTGAGACCGCGGCGGCGTATGAATGGCATGGAAGCCCGTCCCCGTGTGATGAAACTTGTCATGCCCTGGCTTAGGCAGGGCGGAGACCACTATGCCCGCGGACGGTGCCGGAACGATCTCCGAGCCCGTCCGCAGGGCGACTTCGCACACAACAACTACGAGGCGGATATCTGTCCGTGATGTACCACCACGCGGCGGCTTCCGGCGCGCGGATCGCGACGCACGGGTAACGCACAGGATCCGCACACTGATTGAGTTTTCATCACTCCGACACCGCCTGCCTCTTGCGCACTACCCGCGAGTACGGCGAATCTGACCTGCGCATGCCACTTCGTCGCACGTCGGCATGTCCCCACCCCGGCTCCCGGCCGTTCACCCCCGCGCCGCGGTCCATCAGGAGGTCGCAGTGAAGACAGGTTCACGCACGCGTGCCGCACGTCGATTCCGCAGATCCGCCGTCACCCTCGGCGCCACCGTCGCGCTGGTCGTCGGTGTGGCGGGCAGCGCGCACGCGGCGCCGCCCGGCGCGCTGCCCGCCAACGCCGAGGCGCTGGAGAAGACGTGGCAGCCCGCGTACGACTACGACACGGACGGCTGCTACTCGACCCCCGCGATCGGCCCCACGGGCACGGTCAACGGAGGCCTCAAGCCGTCCGGTTCGCTCAGCGGGAGCTGCCGGGACGCGTCCGACCTGGACAACACCAACGGCTACTCGCGCTACAAGTGCAACAACGGCTGGTGCGCGATCATGTACGACCTCTACTTCGAGAAGGACCAGGCGGTCGCGGGCAGCGGTATCGGCGGTCACCGGCACGACTGGGAGCATGTCGTCGTCTGGGTGCAGAACGGCGCGGCCCAGTACGTCTCGACCTCCAACCACGGCGGCTTCACGGTGCACGCCGCGTCGTCGGTGCGCTGGGACGGCACGCACGCGAAGATCGTCTACCACAAGGACGGCATCCGGACGCACTGCTTCCGCCTCGCCGGATCGAACGACGAGCCGCCGGAGAACCACAAGGGCACCTGGCAGTACCCCCCGCTCGTCGGCTGGAACGGCTACCCGTCCGGCGTCCGCGACACCCTGGTCGCGTACGACTTCGGCAGCGCCAACTTCGGCCTCAAGGACGGCAGTTTCGCCTCCAACCTCAGCAAGGCGAAGCCGTCGGGGATCACGTTCGACCCGAACGCGTAGCGGACAGCGGGTCGGGGCCCTACAGCACCAGCGCGAGGAACCCGACCCCGTAGGCGGCCACGAACAGGGGCGGCACCCCCTGTTCGAGGCGGGTCAGGGGCATGTATCTGCGCCAGTCCTCGCCCTCCCCCAGCTCCGCCCACTCGGCGCGGGAGTAGGCGTACGCGGGCAGCCGGCTCTCGAAGGCGCCGATCACCGCCCACTTCGCCGCGTTCAGCTGGCGGTAGGAGCGGACCATCAGGTACCACGCCGCGCACTGCCCGACGAGGATCAGCAGACCGGCGAGGAGCAGCCACGCGGACACCCGGCCCGGACGCGGACCGAGGCCCGCGACCATGGCCGTGGCGATCGCGCTGTTGAGGGAGAGGAAGAAGGTGTTGGCGGCGCCCCGCCGCGCGCTGACCCGGTCGGCCGTCTCGACGCAGAGCTTGTACTGCTCGAAGAGCATGCTCAGATACGGGGCGTTGGCAGGCGAGTACCCGGCGGGAACCGTGTAACTGCCGGGCTCCGCGTCCGAGTTCCACAGGGACTGGTTGAGGTCGGCCACCGGATCATCATGGCCGCCGGGGAGCGGGCGGGGGCGAGGGCGGCCGGTAGGTGCCACGAAAGAGCGAATCCGGGCCGGTATTGCCGGTCAACCGTGATCGTTCGATTGCGGGCGGCCACGGCCTCCGGTCTGGTGGCCTCCATGCCAGATCACCCCGGTCCGCCCGTCCCGCCCCCCGGACTCCCGCTTCCCGGGCCTCCGCCTCCCGGTCTCCCTCCGCCCGCCCTTCCGCCTCCCGCACTTCCACCCCTCGGTGCACCCCGTCGGCGCCAGCGTCCGCTGCTCGGCTGCGGGTTACGGGTCGTGGGGCTGGCCGGAACGCTCTGCGGTGGGCTGCTCGTGATCCTGGCGGCGAACCGGCTGCACACCGTCTTCGTTCCCGTCGCCGACGAGTCCGTGCCGCGCAACGTCCTGATCGTCCTCGGGATCGGGCTCTGGGGCGCGGTGTCGCTGACCGTGGGCCTGCGCATGCGGCGTCAGGGCCGGCGTCACCACGTCCGCGTGGTCCGCACGCTCGACGAGGCCAGGAGCGAGCCGTACGTCCTCTATCTGCGCCCCTTCGCGGAGGACGTCACCGGCAAGGCGATGCGGCACGCGTTCAGCCGCTGGACGGGGACGGGCGGCGCGCTGGTGAGCGGCAGTTCGCTCACCCTGGAGGAAGGGGTGTGCCGGACCTTCCGTGGTTTCGGACGCCCCCTCGCCGTGGGAGAGCCCGACGAGGCGCTCCCGCTGCCCGGCTCGCGCCGCCTCTACCTCCCCCTCCAGGACTGGCAGCCCACGGTCACCTCACTGATCACGGACGCCCGCCTCGTCCTCCTCGTGGCCGGCACCAGCGAGGGCACCCTGTGGGAACTGACCGAGGTGATGCGCCTGCGCCGCCCCGAGTCGGTGCTCGTGCTGCTCTACGGCGACCGCGAGGGCACGGACCTGCGGCAGGAGTACGACCACTTCCGGCTCGCCGCCGAGTACGAACTGATCGAGCGGGAGGCGGAGTTGCGTGAGGTGCACGGCCCCGCGTGGCAGCCTCCCACCTTCCCTCCCCTCCCCGGTTTCCAGGACCCGGGCAGACTGAAGTGGGTCCCGCTCATGCAGGCCGTCATCCGCTTCGGCGCCGACTGGACCCCCGAGATCGTGCTCATCGACCCCACGGCGGTCAGCGCCTGGACGCACGAGGGACGCCTGCGCAAGATGACCCGCGGCCAGCTCGTCCCGCTGCTGGCCCGGTTGCGGGAGGACCTCGGCGACCCGGAGTACGGCAGGGCCGCGCTGCCCTCGCACGGGCGGTGACCGGCGACTCCGGCCACCGGCCACCGGCCGCGGACGACCGCCCGTCACGGCGGGGCGGTCACGCGTCCAGGGCCGTACGCCACTCTCGTACGGCGTCGGCGGCGACCGGGGTGGTCCAGCCCTCCGGGCGGGCCGCTCCTCCGATGTGGAAGGCGTCCACGCGGGCGGCGCGCAGGCGCGGGACGTGGTCGAGACGCAGGCCCCCGCCGATCATCAGGCGCTGGGTGTAACCGGGGTCGCCGCGCCGCGCGGCCTCGGCCAGCAACACCGGGAGCCCGTCGTCGACCCCGTCCACCGAGCCCGCCGTCAGGTACGTGTCCAGCCCCGGCAGGTCCGCGAGCTGCTTGCGCAGGGCCTCCCGGTCGGCGGCACGGTCGATCGCCCGGTGGAACGTCCACGCCCGCCCGTCCAGCTCGGCGACCACCCGCTCCACCGCGTCCAGATCGGGCCCGCCGTCCTCGCCCAGGAACCCGAGCACGAACTCCTCCGCCCCGGCCGCGCGCAGATCGCACGCCACCCGCACCAGCGCGTCCACGCGTCCCGCCGCGAACCCGTCGGCGAGCCGCAGCATGACCCGTACCGGGATGTCGACGGCGGCCCGCACCTCCACGAACGTCGCGACCGCCGGGGTGAGTCCGTCGGCCCGCATGTCCGCGACCAGCTCCAACCGGTCGGCACCTCCGGTCTGGGCGGCGACGGCGTCCTCGGCGTCGAGGGCGATCACCTCCAGAAGCGCGCGCGTGGTCATGGGGCCCCTTCCCTCGGGCATCGGCTTCACGTGACGGCAACAGGTCTAGTCCAACAGGTCTAGTCCAATTTACCAAGAAGTGGAAGCGAAGGACGAGTCCGTCACGTCCGCCACCCGGACGAGCGCCCGGCCCACACGGTCGAGGACCGAGGCGCGACCTCAACCTCACCGAATCCGCCGCGACCTTCCACCCCGAAGCGGCGGGCCAGGAGAAGGGCTGCGCGGCGAAGTCCCTCGCCACCTGGGGCTGATCCCCGGGTACTCATGGCCGGGCTCACCCTGAGACCCGGCCAGGGCCACGGCCACGGCACAATGCGTCCATGTCCGACCCCGAGAAGCCCGAGACGCCCGCGAAGCCCGAGACACGCAAGGCCCTCGACGCCCGCCGCGACGCCCTCCGCCACCGCTGGCTCCCCGCGCTGCTCGCCGCCCGGGACGGGGCCCCCGGTCCCGCGCCGACGCCGTACGCCGACAACCTGATCGAACGGTGGGCGGAACCCCAGCGGAAGTACCACACCCTTGATCACCTCACGGCGGTACTGGACCGGGTCGAGGTGCTGGAGGAGTACGCGGCGGACCCGGATCTCGTGCGGCTGGCGACCTGGTTCCACGACGCCGTGTACCTGCCCGACCGGTCGGAGAACGAGGAGCGGTCGGCCCGGCTCGCCGAGCGGGCACTGACCGAGGCCGGGGTGCCGGCGGAGAAGGTGGCGGAGGTCGCCCGGCTGGTGCGGCTGACGATCACCCACGATCCGGCCGACGACGACACCAACGGTCAGGTGCTGTGCGACGCGGATCTGGCGATCCTGGCGTCGCCGCCGGACGCGTACGCCGCCTACGCCGCCGCCGTGCGGGAGGAGTACGGGTTCGTGCCGGACGAGACCTTCCGGGAGGGCCGGGCGGCGGTGCTGCGCCAGCTGCTCGACCTGCCCCGGCTGTTCAGGACGCCGTACGGGGAACGGGAGTGGGAGGGCCCGGCGCGGGAGAACCTGCGCACCGAACTGGCGGGACTGACGGCTCCGGCCGGATAGCGGCCGCGGACCCGGCCGGAGCGGCCGAGCAGGAGGCACGCGGGCCCGGCGGCCGGCCGGCCAGGAAGCATGCGGACCCAGCGGTCGGCCGGGCGGGGAGGCCTCCGGGGCACCCGGGGGAATGCGGCCCGTCGACCGTCGGTTGCCCATGTATATGTCCTCTTCCGCCACCGCTCCGGACCCCTCCGCCCGCTTCCGCATACCTCTCTCCGTCTACGTCCTCGGCCTCGCCGTCTTCGCGCTCGGCACCAGTGAGTTCATGCTCTCGGGGCTGCTGCCGCCCATCGCCGAGGACATGCACGTCTCCATTCCCCGGGCGGGGCTGCTGATCTCGGCCTTCGCGATCGGGATGGTGGTCGGGGCGCCGCTGCTGGCGGTCGCGACCCTGCGTCTGCCCCGGCGTACGACTCTCGTCGCGCTGATCACGATCTTCGGTTTCGGGCAGGTCGCGGGCGCCCTCGCCCCGAACTACGGCGTCCTCTTCGCCTCCCGGGTGGTGAGCGCGCTCGCCTGTGCGGGGTTCTGGGCGGTCGGCGCGGCCGTGGCCGTGGCGATGGTGCCGGTGAACGCGCGGGCGCGGGCGCTGGCCATCATGATCGGCGGCTTGTCGATCGCGAACGTGCTCGGGGTTCCGGCGGGGGCGTTCCTCGGGGAGCACTTCGGGTGGCGTTCGGCGTTCTGGGCGGTGGCGGTGGCCTCGGCGGTCGCGCTCGTCGGGGTCGTGACCCTGGTTCCGGCCATTCCCCGGCCCGAGGAGCTGCCCCGGCTGGGGCAGGAGGTCCGGATCTACCGCGACCGCCAGGTCTGGCTGACCATCGCCGTCGTGGCGCTCGCCGCCGGGGGTGTCTTCTGCGCGTTCAGCTATCTCGCGCCGCTGCTCACGGACGTGGCGGGACTGGACGCCGGATGGGTGCCGACGGTTCTCGCGCTGTTCGGGATCGGTGCGCTGATCGGCACGGCGATCGGGGGCCGGGTCGCGGACGCTCACCTCTTCGGGGTGCTGATCAGCGGCATCACCGCCTCCACCGTCTTCCTCGTCGCCCTGGCCCTCCTCGCCCAGTACGCCGTGGCCGCCGTCCTGATCTCCTTCCTCCTCGGGGTGTCCTGCTTCTACACCGCCCCGGCGCTCAACGCCCGGCTGTTCAACGTCGCCGGCGCCGCCCCCACCCTGGCGGGCGCCACCACCACGGCCGCGTTCAACCTCGGCAACACCGGCGGCCCCTGGGTCGGCGGGGTGGTCATCGACGCGGGCTTCGGCTTCGCCTCCACGGCCTGGGCGGGCGGCGCCATCACGGCGGCCGCGATCGGCACCACCGCCGTGTCCCTGCGCCTGCACCGGCGTACGCGGGCCTCCCGGCTCGTGGCCGGGAGCGGTGACAGCGCCGTAAATCCGGTACGTACGGACGTCTGACCCCGCCTATCCTCGCCGCCATGCGACCAATGGGTGGGGAACAGGTACAGGAAGCGGTCGAACACTGTCTGGCGGTGCTGGGGACGGTGGTCGACCGGGACTGGGAGGGCGTCAAGGCCGGCCGGCTGGAGTGGAGCTGCCGGGGGACGGCCGACCACATCGCGACGGACCTGATCGAGTACGCGGGGCAGTTGGCGGGGCGGCCGACGACGCGTTGGGTGCCGTTCGAGATGGACATGTCGGACTGCGAGGGGAACGCCGACGTGCTGGAGGTGATCCGGACGATGGGCGCTCTGCTGTCCGCCACCGTCACCGCCACTCCCCGCTCGGTCCGCGCCTTCCACCCGTACCCGTTCCGCGCGGCCGACCGGGAGGGCTTCGCGGCGATGGGGGTCGCCGAGGTGCTGCTGCACACCCACGACATCGCGGAGGGGCTCGGGCTGCCCGCGTCCGCGCACGTGCCGCCCGTCGGGCTGTGCGAGTCCGTGCTCGCGCGCCTCTTCCCGCACGTCAGGCCCGGTGACGACCCCTGGGCGACCCTGTTGTGGGCCACCGGCCGGGGTGAGCTGCCGGGGCGCGCGCCCGTCACACACTGGCAGTGGAGCAATCCGCTGCACATCGACGCCGGGCGGATCGTCCTCCAGGGCGTCCACCCGGCCGCCGCGTCCGATCTCGCCGAGGGCGGCACCGGGGGCTTCGAGTGGATCGTGGGCGGGCCCATCGACGGGACGCGGGTCGGGGCGGGGCTGGCGTTCCAGGGGTACGAGGCGGGGGTGCACCGGCCCGAGTGGGGCATGTTCGTGCTCGTGCGCAAGGAGGACGGGCTGGCCGTCGGCGCGCTCGGCTACCACGGCGCACCGGACGAGGAGGGCCGCGTCGAGGTCGGCTACGACCTGGTCGAGGGGGCGCGCGGCCGCGGCTACATGACCGAGGCCCTGCGCGGACTGGTCGGCTGGGCGCGGGAACGGGCCCGGGAGCGGGGGGACGTGAAGTCGCTGTTCGCGGTCGTCGAGAAGACCAACACGGCGTCCCAGGGCGTCGTCTCCCGGGCCGGCTTCGAGAAGGTCAGCGACGACTGGGGGGACGGCGAGCACGGGACGCAGTGCGCGTACGAACTCCGTTTCGGCACCTGACGCCCGTGCGGGCCCGACTCGCACGGACCCACCTCGCACGGGCCTGACGCGCAGGGGCCGGGACCGCACGGGCGGGACCGCACAAGCCGGGGTCGCACGGGCCGGGACCACACGGGCCTGACGCGCACCGGCCTGACGCGCACCGGCCGGGCTCGCACCGGCCGGGTCCGCTCAGGCCCTCGTGGCTCCCCGTCGCTTCGGCCGGCGCAGTCCCGCCTCCGTCAGCCTGCGCAGCAGTTCCTTCGAACCCACCTGCACGGCCCCCGCCCGCACGACCTCCTCGTAGCGGTGGGACGGGATGTCGTAGTGGTCGCGTTCGAAGGCGCGCTCGGGGATGTCCAACCGCCGTGCGAAGGCGTGCAGTTCGTCGAAGGACGCGTCGCTCACGAGGTGGGACCACATGCGCCCGTGCCCCGGCCAGGTGGGCGGATCGATGTAGAGGCTCACGAGGAAGACCCCCTCTCGAACCCCTCTCCGGGCCCCTCCCCGAACTCCCCTCCGAACGCCGCCCCCAGCGCCCCCACCGCCGCGACCCGCACCCCCGCCTGGTGGCACACCCACCGCGGATCGGGTCCCAGCTCCGGTTCCACGTCGAGCGCGTGCGGGTCGCCGTCGTCGCAGACCGGGCAGAGGGGCCAGCGGCCGTACCGTTCGAGCAGGGCGTCCTGGACGTCCTGGGCGACGAGCCCGGCGACGTACGGCACGCCGTCCGGCCACTGCTCGACCCACCAGCGGCGCTGGACGACCGATTCCTCGACCATGGAGACGACATCGGCCTCGGCGACCCTCCCGGCCGCCAGGTCGGCGAGCACGAGGGCGCGGGCCGCGTGCAGCGCCTGCTCAAGGGGGCTCACGGGGTCACTGCTGGGGCTCATGCATCCATTGTGCGGCCCTTGACCACAGGGCCGGACAGAAAATATCTTTCATTATGTGAGTGATGACGTGAAGGAAATTTTCGCAGCCGCGGCGGGACAGGCCGCGGGCCGCCCCGCCGAGGGGCGGAGCGGCTCCGCGACCACGTCGTCCACGCCGCCCGCCCCCGCCGCCCTCGCGGCGAAGGTGCGGACGCTGGCCCCGTCCATGACCCGTTCCATGCAGCGCGTCGCGGAGGCCGTCGCGAACGACCCGGCGGCCTGCGCCGCCCTCACGGTCACCGGCCTCGCCGAGCTGACCGGCACCAGCGAGGCGACGGTCGTCCGCACGGCCCGCCTCCTCGGCTACCCCGGCTACCGTGACCTGCGCCTCGCCCTCGCCGGACTCGCCGCCCACCAGCAGTCGGGCCGCGCTCCCTCGGTCACGGCCGACATCGCGGTCGACGACCCGCTGTCCGACGTGGTCGCCAAGCTCGCGTACGACGAGCAGCAGACCCTCGCGGACACGGCGGCCGGCCTCGACATGGCTCAGCTCGGCGCGGCGGTCGGAGCGCTCGCCGGGGCCCGCCGCATAGACATCTACGGCGTCGGGGCGTCCGGGCTGGTCGCCCAGGACCTCACCCAGAAGCTGCTCCGCATAGGACTGATAGCCCACGCGCACAGCGACCCGCACCTCGCCGTCACCAACGCCGTGCAGCTCCGCGCGAAGGACGTGGCCGTGGCGATCACCCACTCCGGCTCGACGGGCGACGTCATCGAGCCGCTGCGGGTCGCCTTCGACCACGGGGCCACGACGATCGCGGTCACCGGGCGGCCGGACGGACCGGTCTCCCAGTACGCCGACCACGTCCTGACGACGTCCACGGCCCGGGAGAGCGAGCTGAGACCAGCGGCGATGTCGTCCCGGACGAGTCAGCTGCTGGTGGTGGACTGCCTGTTCGTCGGGGTGGCGCAACGGACGTACGAGTCGGCGGCGCCCGCGCTGTCGGCGTCGTACGAGGCGTTGGCGCACCGGCACCGCACCGGGGGCCCGTCGCGGTAGGGAGCCCGGCGACGAGCGTCCCGCCCGGCCCTCCAGGCCCTCACCACGCACCAGCACCGTCCACGCACCCGGCACTCACGCACCGCAGCCCCCGTCACCCGCGCAGCACCGCCGTACCACCGCCCCGTACGGAATGAGCCGCCATGCCCCCCACCCCTCCTCCCGCCTCCTCCGACACCACCGCCGACGCCGCCTTCCCCAACCGCCTCGCCGTGCGCGCCGAGTTGGAGTCGCTGACGACCGAGGCGTTCCGGCCGGAGCTGGCCGACATCGACCAGCTGCCGACGCTCGACATCGCCAAGCTGATGAACGCCGAGGACGCGACCGTGCCGACGGCGGTCGCCGCGCAGCTGCCGCTGATCGCGGCGGCCATCGACGCGATCGCGGAGCGGATGGCGCGGGGCGGCCGGCTCGTCTACGCGGGGGCGGGTACGGCCGGGCGGCTGGGTGTCCTCGACGCGTCCGAGTGCCCGCCGACGTTCAACACCGCGCCCTCGCAGGTCGTGGGCCTGATCGCGGGCGGCCGGGAGGCCATGGTCACTTCGATCGAGGGGGCGGAGGACTCGGCGGAGCTGGCCCGGACCGACCTCGACGCGCTCGGGCTGACGCCCGACGACACGGTGGTCGGGGTCTCCGCCTCCGGCCGCACGCCGTACGCGGTCGGCGCGGTGCGGCACGCGCGCGCGGCCGGCGCGCTCACGATCGGTCTGTCCTGCAACGCGGCCAGCGTGCTCGCCGCGGCGGCCGACCACGGCATCGAGATCGTCGCCGGGCCCGAGCTGGTCACCGGCTCGACCCGCCTCAAGGCGGGCACGGCCCAGAAGCTGGTCCTCAACATGCTCTCGACGATCACCATGATCCGCCTGGGCAAGACCTACGGGAACCTCATGGTCGACGTCCGCGCCACCAACGACAAGCTCCGCGCCCGCTCGCACCGCATCGTCGCCCTCGCCACGGGCGCGACGGACGCCGAGATCGAGACGGCCCTGACCGCCACGAACGGCCAGGTCAAACACGCCATCCTCACCATCCTGAGCGGCGTGGACGCGACCACCGCGGCCCGCCTGCTGACGGAGACCGGAGGACACCTGCGAGCGGCCCTGGCAGCGGCGACGACGAGCTGACCCCCCACGGCCACCGACACCAGGCCCGGCACAGCCCGGCCCCGGACTGTGTTGTCAGTGGGGTGTGGCACGGTGGTGGGGATCGTTGTTGTCCCGCATGCCCCCTGCCCACTCCCGCCAGGGAAGGACCGAGCCCGTGAACCACGCCCAGCTCACCGCCCTCGGCCGCGCCCTGCGCCTCCTCGGCGAGCACGGCGACGCGCTGAACGCCGACACACCGGACGCCAAGCTGCACGAGGTGAAGGACGACATCAAGCGCGCCCTGGAGCTGCTGGACGAGACGGTCACGGCGGCCAAGCCGACGACGCGCTGCGCCGAGCATCCGAACGGCCCGGTCGACGAGGAGGCCCCCGACCTCTGTCTTCTCTGCGAGACCCGCCGCCGCGCAGCCCGCCGCACCCAGCTGAACGACAGCTACGGCCCTCCCCGCCCCGCCGGCCCCACCGCCCAGGCCCCCTCGCGCTACGGCGTACGGGACGACCGCCCCGAACCCCAGCAGCGCTGGCTCCCCGAGGCGTGGAACGGCCAGGTCTGGCAGCTCTGCGGCACCCCCCGCCGCGACCGCCGCGAGGCCGAGCTGTTTCTCGCCGCCCAGCGCCGGGGCCCCCGCCCCGCCGTCGCGTACCGCCTGGTCCAGGAGTTCACGGACTACGACGTGACCCGTATCTGGGGCGAGCCGGTCCGGATGGACATCGAGCCGATGGGGAACGTCTGAGCGGGAATCCGGCGGGAGGGTGTCGAGCGTGCTGATCACCGGCCGCCGCCCGGTATCCGCTGATCGGACCAACGGCCGCTCCGACACCGGGCCGCGTCCCCTCGGGTCTGGCAGAGTCGACGGGGGTCCTGGGGCCGTGGCCGACGGCGCCCGGCCTCAGTGACCTGGGGAGATGCCATGGGCGCAGCGGCAGACGGCCCTCGATGAGCCAGCCCGGACAGGCCCGACAGCACGCCGAGGGCGCCGGCCCGTTCACGACACGGCTCACCTGGCAGCCGCCCGGCGGCGGAACCGCGGTCTGGGAGTCCCGGCTCGCCCGGCGCCGCGGGCTCATCACCGTCCACCCGACCGACGCGGCCGCCCCTCACCACGCCCGCGCCGACGACACCTCCGTCGCCCGGCTGCGCAGGCTCAACGCGATCGCCGCCACCGTCTTCGTCCTCGGCGGAGCGCTGTTCGCCGCGGGCGCCGCCGTCGCCCAGTTCGGCTCGGGCGACGCCACCACCGCCGCGTCGATCTACTTCGCCGGCGGTCTGTGCTTCAACACCGGCGGCTATGTGTCCCTGCTCCAGGTGATCAACGCGCCTCGCCATGTGCCGGGCGGCGAAGGTGCCCTGGTCACCCGGCGCTGGCGCTGGTGGAGCTACGAGCCGGGTCGGGCCGACTGGCTGAGCACGTTCGTCCTGTTCGCCGGCACCCTGGTCTTCGGCGTCAACCTGCTCGACTCCTTCCTCCAGGGCCTGAGCGTGCAGCAGGTCAACCGTCTGATCTGGACGCCCGACATGATCGGCTGCGTGCTCTTCCTGATCTCCGGGCACCTCGCCCTGGTGGAGATCTGCCACGGCCGGCCGCGCCTGCTGCCGCACGACCTCGGCTGGTGGATCGTCGCCGTGAACCAGCTCGGCTCGGTCCTCTTCATGGTCTCGGCGTTCGCCGCCTACACCCGCCCGGCCACCGGCAGCCTGATCAACGCCGACATCGCCAACTGGGGCACCCTCACCGGCGCCCTCTGCTTCTCCGTCGGCGGCATCCTCCAGTACCTGGAACGCCCGTAGCCGCCGGCACCGCGGTCAGCCCTGGGGCTCCTGCGGCTTGATGTCGACCTCGCGCAGGCCCTGCTCCGTGAGCCCGGCGCGGGCCTCGGTGCGGTGCCCCCGGGCGATGTAGTCCCGCACGACCGCCTCGACGGCGTCCTGCGGCGATCCGACCCCCGCCAGGACCATCACCTCCACCACCAGTTCGGCATCGAGACTGATGTTGACCTTGGCCACGAGCTGCCCCCTTCGTCGACCTCGGAGACTAACAGCCGCCCGGGACTAACCGACCCCGGCCGGCAGCGTCGTCACGGAGGACACCCGCAGGCGTACGGGGAGGGCGCCCGTGTCCAGGTTGGCCGCCAGTTCCTCGGCCTCCTGCGGGGTGAAGTCCCCGGAGATCTCGGCCGCACCGCCGGTGATCGCGCTGCTCACGGCGGGGGCGGAGACGACCACACCGTCGAGGACGATGGCGAACTGGTTCTGCGGCGACGTCTGCCGGGCCAGCCTGCCCGTGACGTCGGCGAACTTCTTCGCGCCCGCCGAGGTGAACTCCAGCGTCACGAACCAGCCGCCCCCGCGTGCCGCGTCGACGTCCGCCGCCGCGTCGGACACATCCGTACCGGGCACGGCCACGGGGCCGAGTTCGTACGTGGACAGGACGTCCTGCTGCTCCCCGCACGCGGTGAGCGGCTGCGACGGGGAGGCGTCCACGTCCGCCCGGCACCGGCCCTTGTCCTCCGTCGGCGTCTGGTCCAGCACCGGCCGGAACGCCAGCTCGGCCGGCGCGCCCAGTGCCTTCAGCGACTCCTGGCTCTCGGCCGGACCGGCCACCGTGATCTGCCGCCGCTCCTCGACCGTCACCTCGACATCCGTCAGCTTGGCGGCCTTCACCCGCTCCCGCATCAGCCCTGCCGCCCGGTCCAACGCCTCCGCGGCGACGGGCTCGGCGGACGTGAACGTCACGTACGCCCGGCCCCCGCCCGAGGAACCCGAGGGGGAGCCCGGGGCCGTGGTGCGCGGCCGGTCCGACCCCGCCTTCGCGTCGCCCCCCGGGCCGCCGCCCGGGCCGCCGCACCCGCACACCAACCCCACCAGACACACCAGCCCGAGCATCCCTCGCCGCACAGCCGTCCCCCCGCCCTCGATCCATGACCGTCCAGCCTGGCACGCCCGCGCCACAAAGGGGACAGCTTCCCTCCAAGTGTCACCAAGCGCTCAACACGGCAGTCTTCCCTCGCCGTTGACCTGCAGCACCGGGGGCCGCAGCACTCGCCCACTGGCACAAGTCGAGCTACAGCGGCGGCAACTGCCTCGAAGTCGCCGAAGGCCACCCCATCCACATCCCCGTGCGGGACTCGAAGGCACCCCTCGGCCCGGCGCTCGTGTTCCGGGCCGAGGCGTGGTCCGCGTTCGTCGACGGCCTGAAGCGGCACTAGCCGAACGGGTTGCCGTGGCCCGGCAGCCGGCCGCCCGACGGCAGATACCGCAGGCGCCCGGCCCGGTCGGTCACCGGCGTGAACCCGGCGGCCTCCAGCCGGGCGGTGTACCTGACGTTGCGGCGACGGGTCGCGGCGAGCCCCAGGCAGGCCAGCCCCATGAGTACGACCCAGCTACCGACGCCGACACCGACAGCAACGCCGACAGCAACGCCCTTGAACAGGTATCCGATGCCGAAGGCCAGCCCGGTGAGACCGATACCGGCGAGGCCCAACCGCTCCTTGTCCGTGTGCTGATGGCCGAGGTCGAACATCATGCGGGCCCTGAGAAGTTCGATCTCCTCGGGCACGACGGGCGGCAACGGACCCCCGTTCCGTGCGTCGGGATACCGCGCCCGGTTCCGCTCGGCACGCTCCCGGCCCTCGGGGCTCGGGTCGGGCATGAGGCGCAGCGCCATCTTGTTGTCGCCGGTGACGTTCAGGTCCCCGTACGCGTACCCGAACTGCTCGGCAAGGAAGGCGAGTCGGGTGAGCCCTTTCATCGTCGACATGCCGAAGGCGAGCCGTACGGGTTCACCGCTCTCCATCTTCCGCAACATCTTCCGCGCGCGTCTCGTACCCACCAGGACCCCCGTCCGTCACCAACGCCTACCGCATCAACACCTACTGCTCGAACAGAATTTCACTGATGCCTCCTGCCGCGGCCCCCGAAGCTCAAGCCGTCAGCCCCGAGCCCTCTTTTCAAGGAACGGGAGGTGGGCCTCAACCCACCCTCCCACCCGGCAAGTTGACGGCATGCGGTCGACTTGCAACGCAACGTGACGTTGCTGATACGGTGCCCGCAGACGAAACAGCCCCCGCCAGGTGTTACCAGCACCTGCGGGGGCTTGACCTACAAGATCGAAGGAAGAATTCGATCCCATGGCTGTTGCCAACTTTAGTGCTGCCGTCCCGCCCGCGCACGCGGACCCTCACCCTCCGCATCGCCATCCCATGGCCGCACCGGGCTACGGCAAACGTGCCGCCCCTGATCAACTTCCGCGCACCCCACACGACTTCGCAGACCTCCTCCCCCGCGAAGCAGCGATCGCCGCGTACCTCGACCGCCTCCCCGACGGCGCCGACATCAGCGTGAAGACGCTGGCCAAGGAGCTGCCGTACGGCCAGTGCGCCCTGCGGACCGCCCTCAACAGGCTGCAGGAGGCGGGGCACTTGCGCCGGGGGCGCGAACATCTGACCGCCGCGTCGGGCACCTCGCACTGGATCACCCGAACGTGGTTCTCCCGTACCGCGCGCGACGACACCTGGTGGGCGAGCTTCACCCGGGGTGGCGTACCGGAGGAGTCGTACAAGCCGCCGCCGACCCGCTCCCGCGCCCACATCCTCCTCGCGGCCCTGGGCCGGGAGACCCCCGCGCTCTCCCTCTCCCAAGCCGACTGCGCGGAACTGGCTCCGCTCCTGGCACCGTGGTTCGAGCGCGGCGCCACCGAGGAGCGCATCCACCGGGCCCTCACGGCGGGCCTCCCCACCCCCGTCCACAGCCCGGCGGCCCTCATCCGCACCCGCCTCCGCGACAAGCTCCCCCCGGAGCCGGAACCGCGGCGGGCCCCGGAGCGGTCGCCGTCCCGCCCTCCCCTGCGCATGCTGGAATGCGCCCACTGCCGCGCCCCGGGCCGCCCGGAGGCCCTGCCGGGCGGCGTCTGCGGCCCGTGCCGGGGCGAACGCACTCCGGCCCGCCGCCCCGACGCGCTCGTGTCCTCGTCGACCGTCCACACCCGCGCGGCGGAGATCCGCGCGGCGATGGACCGGCGACGACAGGAGCAGGAGGCAGGGCAGGGGCAGCAGGGACGGCCGGAGCAGCAGGAGAGGGCACCCGTGTGACAGCCCCGGGGAAGCTCAGCTGAGCGAGGTCAGCGCCGCCGGCTGGAACGGCTTCAGTTCACCGAAGCGGCCGTCGAGGACCTTCGCGGCCCACTGCGGGTCCTGGAGGAGCGCGCGGCCCACGGCGACGAGGTCGAACTCCTCGGCCTCCAGGCTGTTCAGCAGGTCGTCGATCCCCTTCGTGGTCGCCCCCTCACCGGCGAACGCGGTGAGGAACTCGCCGTCCAGGCCGACCGAGCCGACCGTGATGGCGGGCTTGCCGGTGAGCTTCTTCGTCCAGCCCGCGAGGTTCAGCTCGGAGCCCTCGAACTCCGCCTGCCAGTAGCGGCGCGTGGACGCGTGGAACGCGTCGACCCCGGCCGCCACGAGCGGGCTGAGCAGCGCCTCCAGCTCCTCGGGCGTGTGCGCGAGGCGCGCGTCGTACCCGTCCTGCTTCCACTGCGAGTAGCGGAAGATGACGGGGAAGTCGGCCGACACGGAGTCCCGCACGGCCGCCACGACCTCCGCCGCGAACTTCGTCCGGGCGACGAGGTCACCGCCGTAGGCGTCCGTACGGCGGTTGGTGCGCTCCCAGAGGAACTGGTCGATCAGGTAGCCGTGGGCGCCGTGCAGCTCCACCCCGTCCATGCCGATGCGCTCGGCCTCGGCGGCGGACTTGGCGAACGCCTCGACGACCTCGTCGATGTCGGCCTGCGTCATGGCCCGGCCGCCCTCGGCCTCGGTGCCGTCGACCCGCAGACCGGACGGACCGAGGACCGGCGCGTCGGGGAACAGCTGTCCCTGCCGCCGGACGGCCCCGATGTGCCACAGCTGCGGGACGATCGTGCCGCCCCCGGCGTGCACCGCCTCCGCGACCTTCGCCCACCCCGCGAGCTGCTCCGCACCGGCGAACCTCGGCACGTTGTCCAGGTCCCCGGCGGTCTCGTGCCCGACGTAGGTCCCCTCGGTCACGATCAGACCGACGCCCGCGGCGGCCCGCCGCCCGTAGTACGCGGCCACGTCAGGCCCCGGCACACCGCCGGGCGAGAACGTGCGCGTCATGGGCGCCATGGCGATCCGGTTCGGAACGGTCAGACCGTTGATCGTGACGGGCCGGGACAGCACCTCGGCGGCGCGGGAGGTGGATGCGGTGGTCACGTGAGGGCTCCTCGGGACGAACGGATGGAACAGCGGGCGGCTCCGCATTACATGCGCATGCATATAGCCACTCTCCGGACAACCGCCCCGCCCGCCCCGGCATTCCGCCGCCGAGCCCGCGTCCGATGTGACCCCGGACACGCCCGAGGGCGGCACCCCCTGTCTCCAGGGGG